>JAFAUY010000041.1 GCA_019243005.1 Verrucomicrobiota bacterium
CGGGCTCGGGAAACGTGAATTGCCGCGGAACGTTTCGGCCGAACCGTTGTCCGCCGGCACCCATCTCGGGCCGTTGCAAATTGTTACAGGTCCCTTCAGACCGGCGCGCGCACACCCAGCGCGGGTCACAGGTTACTGGTGGATCCGGCGCGCCCGGCGCGGACGTATCGTACAAATTTTCCGACTGCAAGGCGTTGCGAAAGGACATGAGGTTGATCGCGCCCAGCCACGCCGGCAGTTTGTGCCAGGGGCAAAACCGGTTAACGATCGCGAATAGTTGTTCTATAAGCCGCAATAGGATCGACCGCTGGCCTGCCTTTTCGGACGAGCCCGCCAGTTGCCGAAAAATCGAAGTGGCCAGGACTGCTCCCGCAAATAAAAGGCCCGGGATCACCATCCAACTGCTTCTTCTTTTATGATTGCAATGATTGCATGCCATTTTGTCGGTTCCTCCAACCAGGCAGTTTCTTCCCGTTCTTACCAATCGCCGCAATGGAAGGCAGACGCGCCTTGCGCAAGGCAGGATTTCCCCGGCAAACGCGCATGGCGATTCGCTAACCTTTAAACGAAGAGGTACCCGATCCGGCCCGCCTTGGGAATACGCAGATATGCGTATTGCGTTTCCCGATCGGCCGGATCGTTGTCAAACCCGGCCGGCCAGGCGCGCTGCCAGTTCTCCGGCGCTCTGCGGGCGCCGGGCCGGGTCTCCGGCCAGGCATGCCGCCACCGTTTGCTCCCAAGCCACCGGGATCGGCGCACCATTGATACCCCGCTGCGCCCTGCAATCGGCCATCGGCATAACCGGCTTTTCACCCCCTCTTTCCGGATGGTGCCCGCTTTCAAACGGCGCCGTACCGGTCAGCAACTCGTAAAGGATGGCGCCGGCCCCGTACACGTCGTCACCCACGGCCGGATCCGTGCCCGCAGGCCACGCCGCCGGAGGGGACGCCGGGGTTGCTTCGCTGGCCGGACCCAATCGGGCCAGCCACTTTTTGATCCGTCCCGCCAACCCGAAACCGGTCAGCTTTAACTGGCCCGCAGCGTCCACCAGGACGTTGTCCGGCCGGAGGCCGCCATGCACGAGGTTCATCCGGCCGTGCGCATACTCCAGCGCGCCGCACAGAGATTCAACCCAGGCGCCCAGGTCGTTCACCTCGAAAATCTGCTGGGGTCGCTCGAGCCGTAACTGCGTCAAACTCTCGCCGTCCACGTACTCCAGCACCGCGGCGGCGATCTGTTCCGCCTCCACCAATTCATAGGTACGGGCAATGTTGGCGTGAACCAATTCACGGCTGCGGCGAACGATCTCCCGCAATTCTGCCAGGGCGCCAGGGTCGCCGCAAATCGTTTCGGGCAGTAACTTCAAAGTTACCGGCCGGTTGAGCCGCTCATCCGTCGCCAGCCAGACCCCGCCTTCATCACCGCTTCCCAACGCGCGGTGCAGTTTGAAGCGGCCGCCGAACCTGGCCCCCTGCTGCAAAGCGAGCGGCGCCGGCGCCGGCGCAAAGGCCGCGGCCGGATCCGGACCGGCGGCCGTTCCGGACCGCCCCGGAAATTCCGGGACGATCCGTTCACCCCCGGGCAAGCCGTTTTCAGGGTTCTCGATTCCACAGGCCTGATCCATACATTACCCGCCTCCAGTAGACAGGTCAGCTTACTCCCAGGGAGGGGTAGGATGCCAGCCAGAATCCTTCGAAACGGGTCCCCGGCCCTCAAAAGCTAGAAAGTTCTACTTGTCGAAAGGGTCTGCCGCTCACCGGTTACCGGTCGTCTACCCCGAACACTACCTCGCGACCGGTTCGGCTGGATTGGTAGACCGCGTCCAGGATTTCCATGAGCTGGACGGCCTGCAGGGAGCTGTTGATCGGTGAGGCGTCGCCGCGCACCGCTTCCAGAAAGTTCCTCATCTGCGGCGTGAACTGGTGGGGCACGTCCGGAAACGGCAGGTCAACCGGCACCAGCGCCCCGTCTCGATCTTCGAACAGGGACAAGGGCGGCCGCTTGACCTCCGGGTGCAGTTGGAAGACGTCGATGATGCGCAGCGTGCCTTTCGGCCCGTAGAGGGTGGTTTGAAAAAGCTCCTGGCGCCCCCATTTCCCCATCGGGATCTCGTCCGTCAGGTTTGCCGCCCAAGCCACTTCGAAATTCACCAGGGCCCCCGACTCAAATCGGATCAGGCCGTAAGCGCTGTCCTCAACGTCGAAGACGGCCGACTTCACCAGTTGCGGAAACTTTTGGAACGTTTGCGCCGTCACGGAACGCGGTTTCGGGGTTCCCATCACGTACCAGGCGGCATCGATCGCGTGCACGCCCAGGTCGATCAATGCGCCACCGCCGGCCCGGGAGCGATCCGTGAACCAGCCGTCAATCCCGCCCGGTGTACCCCGGGAACGAACCCACTTCGTGTTGGCGTAATAAATTTCACCCAGACGGCGCTCGGCCACGGCGTGGCGCGCCGCTTGCATCGCACCGGAAAAACGCATTTGCCGGCCGAAACAGTAGGTTAGCCCGCGTCGGTCCGCCTCGTGGTGCAGCTCGCGCATCTGTTCGGCGTTGAGCGTCGGCGGTTTTTCACAGAGAACGTGCTTACCGGCGTGCAGCGCTTTGAGCGTCGCCGGGAAATGCAACGCGTTGGGCAGGGCCACCACCACGGCGTGCAACTGCGGATCGGACAGCATCTCTTCGTAGTTGGAAAAGGCCTTTTCCGGCTTGTACTTCTCCTGAAACGTCTGCCGGCGCTTATCGTTGAGGTCACAGATGGCGTAAAGATGACCCAGGCCGCACCTTTGTACGCCCTCGGCGTGCCGTTCACCGGGCCAGCCAAGACCGACAATGCCAACGTTGATCATGTCCATGGCCAGGAACATAATAAAGAAGTGGCGGGTGGCGAGTGACGGGTAACGAGTTCGGCGTTCGGGGCCGCAGCGTGAGCGGGTTATGCGGAGGTTTTGTCTTGCGGAAAGAACGGTTTCAGCTCTTCCCATTCGATCGCGGTCTGCCGGCCGTCTTCAAACTGGCGTAATGCCCAGGCAAGCGCTTTCTGGATTTCCGGCGCGTTTTTGGCCAGGTCGAACCCGAGATGCTGGCGTACAAGAAAAACCAGGCCGGCAGCGCCGGAATCCTTGGTGATCGACACTTCCAAAGGGCGTCCGAGCAGTTGCGGCACATCGAAGGGCGCGTACATCCACCAGAACTTATTCAGGCCGTCGGCGTGGATACCCGCACGGGTCCGGTGGGCGTCCCGCCCGTACAACGGGTATTTGGCCGGGATCGGGTCACCGAGCCGGGCGTAAAGTTCTGCGAGCCGGTTGAGTACCGTGAAATCCGGCGCCTTGCCCGCGAAGTAGCCCATCCCGCACAGGTGCAGCAAGACCTGTTCGAGCGGGGCGTTGCCGGTGCGCTCGCCCTTGGCCAGGCAGGTACCATTGATCACGGCGCAACCGCTTCGGACGGCAGCCAGGCAATTCGCGACCACCAGGCCGGTATCATTATGGGGATGAAACTCGAGTGCCTCGGAGTCGATGCCGGCCGACTTGAGCCGGGCAAACAGGGCGGGCACGCCCCGCGGCGGCGCCACGTCGGGATCGGGAAGGCCGAGGCCCAGGGTGTCGCAGACGCGGAATTTCGGCTGGAGGGCCGCCGGGTAGGTCTGCGCTTTGGCCAGGACCGCCTGGACAAAATAGAGGACGTAATCGATCGGAGCGCGGGTGGCGTCCTCGAGGTGCAGACGCGGGCGGACGCCGGCGTCGAGCGCCATCTGTACGGCATCCAGGTAGTGGTTCGCGGCCGGACGCCGGCCGCCCGGGGTGAACTTGTGAAACACGTGGTAATCGGAGATGGAGGCCAGCAGGCCGGTCTCACCTACCCCGAGCTCACGAAGCTTGCCTGCATCGGATACCGTTGCGCGAATCCACGTCGTCGGCTCGATCGGCGCCCCGCCGGCAAATTTTTCCTGAACCGCCCGGAACGCCGCCAGATCCTGTTTCCGGTAAACAAAGAACTCTGCTTGCCGGATGGCGCCCGAAGTTCCGGTGAACCGACAAAGCAAGTCATAGATGTCGAGGCTTTGTTCCGGGGTTAACGGGAGTCCCCCCTGCTGGCCATCACGGTGGGTGGTTTCGGTGGTCCAAGCGCGCAAAGGCAGAGAAGCAGGACGCTCTATCCAGGCATACCGCGGGAACC
The DNA here is from genome assembly GCA_019243005.1 of Verrucomicrobiota bacterium. Lineage (GTDB taxonomy): Bacteria > Verrucomicrobiota > Verrucomicrobiia > Chthoniobacterales > JAFAMB01 > JAFBAP01. The sequence continues at coordinate 4,183 of JAFAUY010000041.1, forward strand.
CTGCGCGCGGGAATTGATCAGGGAGATAATCGGGACCTTCGTCCAGGACGCGCGCGTGAAGCTCAGGCATTTTCATTTGCGCCAGCAAACGCGCGGGGCTTGTAACGTCAACGTTGATTCGTTAATCAATGTATCCACCTGATTCGGCATGGACTTATACCTTTCTTCCGCCGAGGCGGCCGGGCTGCTCGGCGTGAGCCGCCAAACGTTGTACGCTTACGTCAGCCGCGGCCTCGTGCGTTCCGTGCAGGACGCCCACGTGCGGGCGCGACGTTATTTTCGCCCGGACCTGGAGCGGCTGAGGCAACGCAAACAGGCCCGGGATCGGCCCCAGAAGGAGCTTTCCGCGGCGCTCCATTGGGGAATGCCATTACTGGACTCGGAGCTCACGCTGATCAGCGGGGAACGGTTTTTCTACCGTGGCATTGACGCGCTCGAGCTTGCCTCCACGGAACCGTTTTGGTCAGTTGCATGCTGGTTCTGGGGTGCGGAGCGTGGCGGCCTCTTCATGCCGGCAGGTCCTTTGGCGGCGCCCGGCCGGGGCCGTTACGACCCGATGCTGCGGATGCAGACGTTGTTACTGGCGCAAGCCAGGTCCGACCCGGGGGGTTACCAGTGGGCACTGCCGGCGCTCGGTGAGCGCGGCGCCTGGATCATCTATCAATTCCTAACGCTGCTGCTGGGCCGGCGGGTAAAACCACCCCAGGATGTGGCGAAAGCCCTCGCCTCGCTCTGGGTGCCGACCGGGATGCGCGGGGTTGCGGCCCGAATTCTCAACGCCGCGCTGGTTCTGGCCATCGACCATGAGCTGAACGCCTCCTCGTTTACCGCGCGCGTGGTCGCTTCGGCGCGCGCAAGCCTGCATGAGGCGGTTGCCGCGGCGATGCTGGCGTTTTCGGGAGCTGCCCACGGCGGCATGGTGCTCCGGGTCGAGGCCTTCCTGGACGAACTGGAACGGTCGGCCGGAGCCGGCCGTGCCCTGGTTAATCGTCTCCGGGCAGGAGAGGATACGCCCGGCTTCGGCCACCCGCATCCCCTTTACCCTTCCGGCGACCCTCGGGCAACCCTGTTGCTGCACTTGCTTAACCGGTATTGCCGGCGCGAGTTCCGGAGATGGGCGGAATTGCTCAGAGCCGCTGAGAATGCCCTGCAGCAAAAACCGACCTTTGACGCCGCGCTGGCCCTGGTGGAGAAAACCTTGCGGTTGCCGGCACGCGCCGGTTTTCACCTCTTCGCGCTCGGACGCCTGGCGGGCTGGGTTGCCCATAGCGCGGAACAGGGCCGGAGCGGCGCCCTGATCCGGCCACGGGCGCGTTACCTTGGGCCGATCCCGGAGACGCATTGATCTTTGGCTTCCCTCATTCCGGCAATCCGCTAACATAACCGGCGATGGGCACTCCGCGTTTTACCCTGGCTGAAATCCGCAAGCAGACGGTGAATGAGAAGATTCATGGCGAGGTGCTGGGGCAGGTCGAGCAACGGACCCAGAAGCAGACGCGCGACGCCAAGCCTTACCTGGAAATGCAGCTCCGGGACGGCACCGGGCTGTTCACTTTTCGTGTCTGGCAGGATCACGACAGCTACCAATCCCTGCTTAATACGCCGGTGGGCACTTTCGTAGGTTTGGCCGGCGAGTTCAGCGTGAACCCGCAGTTCGGGCTGGAAGTGCGCAATTACGTCACGCGGGAATTGGAACCGCCCGACGTCGTCGAAGTGGTTGAGGGTCCTTCGGCGCAACGTCAGAAACAGGCGGAAGATTTCCGCGAGATCGAACGTACGGTGGACCGTCTCAAAGATCCCCGGCTGCGCCGGGTGAGTGAGCTGTTCCTGGCCGAATACGGTGAACGTTTCCGGCGCACGGCCGCGGCCCGCCACTATCATCACGCCCGCCGCGGCGGGTTGGTGGAACATGTGGCCCAGATGCTGCGTGCGTCGAAGGCGTTGGTACAGGTGTACCCAAACCTGAATGCCGACCTGTTATACTGCGGCGTGCTGTTTCATGATTGCGGTAAGATGTGGGAAAACTGTTTTCCAAAGGATGGTTTGGTCATGGCCTACGATTCGCGTGGCGAACTGCTCGGCCACATCGCGATCGGGATCGAGGTGGTTAACCGGCTTTGGAACCGGCTCCGGACCGGCGACGAGTACGACCGGTGGCGCGGCCTCACGCCTGATTCAGAGGTGGTTCACCTGCACCTGATTCACGTCGTCGCGGCTCACCATGGGGAAAAAACGTTCGGCTCGCCGGTGGAACCGAAGACGCCGGAAGCACTCGCGCTTCACTTTGTCGACAACCTTGATGCCAAGTTCGAGACGATGACGGCCGCCTACGAGCACGGTATTCGTATCACCCAGGAGATTATCGAACGCGTCCGGCCGTTGTGCACCAACCTGGTTACGCCGCTGCCGGTGTTCGTCGAACCGCCGGCCGGCACCCCCGCGGGTACGCGCCAGTGCGAACCTTTTGCGATCGACCTGCCTTTTGACCTGCCGGTGAGCTGACGGCTCCCGCGGATCTCTGATCGGCGGAGATCGCAGGGTAGGATCGGGCCGGCCGGTTGGAACCGTCGAGCCCCGGGATGCGGTCGGCTCCGCGGTTCGCGACGGGACATTTCACGAAACATGAAATTGCGTCAACTGGGGCCGGACTGCGTGGTGAGCTATCTAAGTGGCTTGATCCCACGGTTCTGGACCTCCTCCAACCGGCAGGCGTACAACGCAAGGCAAGTCGTCCGGGAGTACGCCTCCGCCACTTACCTCCAACCGCCGGAGCGAACCATTCTGGACCTCGTGGCCGGATTCATGAAGAACGGAAAAATGCTGGACATCGGCGTCGGCGGCGGGCGGACGACGCTCCACTTTGCACCGCTGGCGAAGGAATACATCGGCATAGATTATGCCGAAAAGATGATCGAAGCCTGCCATCGACGGTTTCGTCCCCTACCTCCCAACGTATCGTTCAAGGTAGGTGACGCGAACGATCTGAGTGCTTTTCGCAGCGGCTATTTCGACTTCGTCCTGGCAAGCTTTAATTGCATCGACTATTCAGCGTCTCACGATGACCGGTTTAAGACGTTGCAGGAAATGAGGCGCGTATGCAGAAAAGGCGGCCTCGTCTGTTTCTCGACCCATAACCTGCTGTATGGCGATCTGTTCAAGATCAGGTTGGATAAAAATCCGTTCCATGCGGTCACCGCGGTTTACCGGTACCTGTGGCTGATGGTTCTTAACGGCGGTCGAAAACGATTTGCGAACAGGGATTACGCCTGGATCCGTGACGAAGCTCACGCGTTCAGCTTGAAAACCTATTACATAACTCCTCTCAAACAGTTGGAACAACTGAAAGAGTTGGGGTTTGAGGGCGTCCGGATTTTCCGGCTGGACGGCTGCGAGGTCGTCGCCGGCTCAGATCTGCGCGCCCTGCGGGATGGCTGGTTGTACTACCTTTGTACCGTCCGTTGACTTTACCCGCCTGGGGACGGGTTTTGAGTCGAGAACGGCCAAAAGAAATTTGGCCGTTCCGGACGTCCTGCCGCACCGCTTCCTGGCGCGCTACCGGCTTCTCCCAGCCCCGTTTATGCGGAGAGTCGTCGAGAGCACGGCCAGGGCCCTTCATATTTGGTTAATTGCAAGCGGGTCGACAGGACTGACCTATCGACTTCAGGATGCATTAAAGCGTATCAGCTAGCGGTCAGACAAGCTCGGGTTGCAAATTTCTTTCTATTTCCGGCGCCGGATGCTCGCCTTCGGCGAGTCCGGTCTTGCGGTAATTTCGGCCGAGCACCATGTATATGGACGGAACCACAAACAGGGTGAAAAAGGTTCCGATGACCATGCCGGAGACGAGCATGATGCCGATGCTGTTGCGCGCCCCGGCTCCGGGTCCATGGGCGAGCACCAGGGGGAAATGGCCCATCACGGTGGCCACCGACGTCATCAGGATCGGGCGCAACCTCGTTCCGGCCGCTTTGATCAGCGCCTCTTCTTTGGCCCGGCCTTCCTGTTGCTGTTTGTTCGCAAATTCCACAATCAGGATGCCGTTTTTCGCGATCAAGCCCACCAGGGTGATAAGGCCGACCTGGCTATAGATGTTGATGGTGGTGAAGCCGAGGAAGCTGAAGGCCAGCGCCCCCGAAAGCGCCAGCGGAACGGAACCCAAAAGGATGATCAGCGGATCCCGAAAACTCTCGAACTGGGCCGCCAAAACCAGGTAGATCAGGATCAGCGCAAGGAAGAACGTGGTCATGAAAGCGCCCCCTTCGCGGCGTAATTGGCGTGATTCACCGCTGTAATCGATGGTGTAGCCGTTGGGCAAAATTTTCGCCGCTTCGTCCTCCAGGATTTTGAGCGCCTGATCTTCCATCCCGGCCTGCACCGCACCCTGGATCTTGACGGAGTTAAGCTGGTTAAACCGGTTCAGTGATCGGGGCACCACTTCCGTTTGCAGCTTTGCGAACGTGGCGAGCTGCACCAACTGGCCATTGGGTCCGCTCACGTAAACATCCTTGAGTTGATCGGGAGTGAGACGTTCCACCCGTTTCACCTGCGGGATTACCTTGTAGCTGCGCCCTTCAATGCTGAAACGGTTGACGTAATTGCCGCCCAGCAGCCACGCGAGGTCACCGCCAACGCTGCCCAGGTTCAACCCCATCGACGCCACCTTGTCCCGGTCAAACGTCACCTTCGCTTGCGGTTGGTCGATCTTCAGGTCGCTGTCGGCAAAAAAGAATTTGCCGCTCTGCACGGCCGCCGCGACCAGCTGGTTGGCAAACTCGAGCAACTCCCGCGGTTCTACCGTCGACGCGATCACAAATTCGACGGGAAAATTGGCCCCGCCCGGCAGCGGCGGGGGCGTGGTCGTCACGATTCGGACGCCGGGGACAACCGAAAGTTTTTTAGTTACCTCCGGCAGCAACTGTTGCGTGGTGCGTTCCCGCTGGCTCCACGGTTTGGTGACCATTCCTGAAAAGCCGAAGCCCTGGCTGCCGGGCAGGATGATTTGGAAGGTCTGCGCCGTTTCGGGAAAACTCTTGAAAACGTTATTGACCTCCTTCGAAAAGAGGACGTTCTGGTCGATGGTCGAATTCGGCGCGGTCTGGACGAGGCCGAAGATCACGCCCTGATCTTCGCGCGGCGCGAGCTCGCGCTGCGAGAGGAAATAGAACGGGATAATCAGCACGATCACGATCCCGGCCGCGGTGAGAATCACCGGCCGGATGGTTAGGGTCCCCTTCAGGACGTACCGGTAGGACTTCTTGAGGGATTCAAACCGGTGATTTACCCACCCGGCAAAACCTCTCTCCGTCAGGTTGGCCTTGAGCAAGCGGGATGACATCATCGGTGAAAGCGTCAATGCGACGAAGCCCGAAACGGCCACCGCCCCGGCCAGCGTGAACGCGAACTCGCGAAACAAGGCGCCCGTAAGCCCACCCTGGATTCCGATCGGCGCGTAAACGGCCGCGAGGGTGATCGTCATCGCCACGATGGGGCCAAACAATTCGTGGGCACCTTTGTAGGCCGCCTCCAGCGGGCTTAGACCCTCCCGCAGGTGGCGCTCAACGTTTTCCACCACCACGATGGCGTCATCGACGACTAACCCGACCGCCAACACGATCGCCAGCAAAGTGAGCAGGTTCAGCGTAAAACCGAACGCGAGCATCAAGAAAAGCGCGCCGATCAGGGAAAGCGGGATCGCCACCACCGGGATCAATACGCTGCGCAACGATCCCATGAACAGGAAGATCACCAGAATGACGATGCAGATGGTTTCGGTCAACGTCTTGGTCACTTCGTGCAACGCATTCTGGATGTAGTCGGTGGAATCGTACGGCACCCCGAGCTTCATGCCGACGGGCAGCTGGCGCTCGATCTCGGGCAGCGCCGCCCGCACGTGCCTGATCACCTCCAGGGTATTGGCGGTGGGTAGAACGTAGATCCCCATGAAGGTGGCCGTACTGCCCGAAAAGCGCACATCCGATTCGTAGCTTTCCGCACCCAACTCAATGTCGGCGACGTCGCGCAGCCGCACGATGGCGTTGCCCGACTGTTTGATGACCAGATCCCGGAACTCCTCGGCACTGCGCAGGTCGGTGTTGGCTTTCAGATTCACCGCCACCATGGATCCCTTGGTTGAACCGATGGCAGACAGGTAGTTGTTCTGACTTAACTTTTTCTGGATGTCACCGGGAGCGACGCCCAGCGCCCCCATGCGGTCAGGCTTGAGCCAGACCCGCATGGCGAATTTTCGCTCACCCAGGATCTGCGCCTGTTGCACGCCGCTGATCGCGGCAAGTTTCGGCTGGACAACCCGCGCAAGGTAATCGCTGATCTGGTTGCGGTCGAGGTCGTTGGAATAGAAACTCAGGTACATCGACGCGAACTGGTTGTCGGTCGAGGTGATGTCGATGGTCGGAAGTTCGGCTTCGGGCGGCAGATCGTTCCTAACCTGGTTAACCTTGGCCTGGACCTGCGTCAGGGCCTTGAACGGGTCATAATTGATTTTCAGCTGAACCGAAATCGTGCTCAGCCCCGGTGCGCTCTGCGATTCCATGTAGTCAATCCCGTCGACCGCGGCGATCGCCTGCTCGAGCGGGGTCGTGACGAACCCCTGGACTAGGTCGGCGTCCGCGCCCACGTAAACGGTCTTAACGGTGATGACGGAAATATCGCTCCGCGGGTACTGGCGGACGCTGAGCGTGCGCCAGGCCGCATAGCCGGCGAGCAGGATGATGAGGTTGACCACCGTTGCGACCACCGGTCGCTTGATGAAGAGGTCGGTAAAATTCATGAGGTCTGGGTCGGAGTAGACGGTGTGGATCGGCTCACCGGCAGCCGGTTTGGCTTTTCCAGGGTTCTAACATCTAACTGTCCGCCGGCGTCGGCGCCGGCTCGTTTTCGGGTTGGATGGAATTGTTGACGATGACGCCGGCCCCGTCGTGCAACCGGAATACCCCCGCGGTAACGACCTCGTCGCCCGGTTTCAGGCCTGCGACCACGGCAATCTGGTCCCCTCGGCTGTCGCCCAACGTCACCGCCTGGCGCCTCACGGCGCGCATCGGTTTGCCCGCCTTGTCCTTGCCCTCCGTAAGCACGTACACCGCCGTCCCTTTGACGCTGTAGTCGATCGCGGAGGCAGGAACGGCCATTACCCCCGGCTTGGTCTCAAGCGCGAGGCTGACGTCGACGAACGTTCCCGGGCGCAGCTTCTCCTCGTCGCTGCGGACCGTCGCCTGCACCTGAAGGTTACGGGAGCCGGGATCAACCAAAGAATTGATGGCCGTAACGGTTCCGTTGAACGCCTCATCCGGAAACGCGTTTACCCGCAGCGTGACTTCCTGGCCCAATTTGACCTGGCCTAAATTCTGCTGGGGCACGGAAAAATTCACATAGACCGGATTGAACGAGTGGAACGACACGACGGGTTCACCAGGGGTAATGTACTGGCCGATGTCAACCCGGCGGATACCGGCAACCCCGTCAAAAGGCGCGCGAATCGTTTTCTTGTCGATGGTGGCCTGATAAAGGTCCACCGTAGCTTGCGCCTGGCGGTAGTCGGCTTCAGCCGAATCGTATTCCGATTTGGCGATGGTCCGCTGCGCGAGCAGATCCTGGTCGCGGTACAAGGTGAGGCGAGCAAGGTCGCGGTGCGCTACGGCCTGGGCCAGTTGCGCTTCTTCCTGCCTGACGTCTACCTGAACCATCAGGTCGCCTTTGCGCAACCGCGTCCCCGATTCGAACGCAATCCTCTCGACGATGCCCTCAAGGTCAGTGCTCAACGTCACGCCGTTAACGGGCGCGACCCAGCCCATCGCCCGCAGGTCCGTGACCCAGGTGCTTTTGCCGACGACCAGGGTCGACACCGCCGTCGGCGGCGGCGCAAACGCGCCTGACTGCGCCAGTCTGATGAACCCCATGATCTGGTTGACCTTGAGGTAAGCCAGGCCGCCTATGATCAGGCCCATCACCAGGAACATGGTAAAAAAGGCAAGGATTAACCGTTTCATGCCGTTAAGAGGAATGCGAAAGTGATACGCTGGCCGGCCCCGCCGCAGGCGCGGTTCCGCCGCCGTCGGGCCGGCGGACCCTCACCGCAGCGCCGTTGCGCAACCGGAAGACCTCGGCCGTAACCACCTCCTCCCCGGCCTGGACGCCGGAAAGGACGGCCACCCGGTCACCCCGAACCTGGCCTAACTTGACAAAATGTTGTTCCAGATTCTCGCTCGGCTCACTACGCTCGCCCGCCCTTCGGGTCACGATAAAGACCGAATCGCCGTACGGCGCATATTTGACGGCGCTCAGCGGCACGGCGATGACGTCCCGCACGGCCCCCGACTGAACGTCGACTTTGGCAAACATGCCCGGCCGCAGTTTGCGATCCGGATTCGGCAGGGTGGCGCGCACCTTGAAGTGGCGTGAGTCTGCCTCGATCTCTGAATTAATCGCGGTGATGGTGCCCCGGAACGTTTCGGGGTAGGCGTCCAAGACGGCTTCGATGCCGAGACCGGTCGTCACCTTGCTCAGTTGTTCCTGCGGCAATTCAAAGTCGACGTAGACCGGGTCAACGCTCTGAAGCGTGACGACCGGTTGGCCGGGGTTGAGGTACTGGCCAACGTTGACCTGCCGGATACCGGCCAGACCGTCGAACCGCGCCCTGATCGTCTTTCTGGCGATGATCGCCTGCTGCTCCCTCACGGCCCCTTCGTTCTGGCGAAGATCAGCTTCGGCCGCGTCGTATTCCGACTGTGAAATGGTGTGCCGGCCTAACAGGTTGCGGCTGCGCTCGAGGTTAAGCCGGCTCAGATCGCGCTTGGCTTCCGCCTGGGCCAGCTGCGCTTTCTCCCGCTCAATGTCAAGCTGGACGAGCAGCGTCCCGTTACGGACCTCCGAACCGGAGTCAAAGCCGATTTGCACCACCCTGCCGCCGAGGTCCGTGGTGACGGTAACCCCGTTTACGGCGGTGATGCTGCCGACGGTTTCAAGGTACGGTTGCCACCGGAGTTTCTCCACCTTGGCCACTTCGACTTCCAAAGGGGCGACGTTGGCGGCGAGCGCCGGTGCCGTGGAACCGGTTCCCGGATGGCTCGCGGTATTCCGCTCGGCGGGGAACAGTTTCTGCCGGTTCAGCGCAAGCGCCAGGACCGACCCCGCCACCAGCAACAATATGATAAGGCGCTTCATGGCGGTCGGATCAGGCCGTGGCCTTTTCGCCGTGGAGTTCCTCGGACAAGTCCGCGATCCGGCCCTGAACCTTTTGCAGGAGGTAGACCAGGTGCTCACGTTCGGATTCCGCCAACGGTTCCAGCATGCGGGCAAACCAGCGAAAGTAAGCCGGACGGACGCGCTCGAGCAGGGCTTCGCCCTGCGGGGTCAGTTTGACCCGAACCACCCGGCGATCTTCGGGATCGCTCAGCCGCTCAACCAAACCGTCGCGCTCGAGCCCGTCGAGCAGCCCGGTGATGGTGGCCCGCGAAACGCCGGTGCACTCGGCGAGGTCAGCGGCGGCAGGAAAACAGTGGGCGCAATGAGCGACCATCATCATCAGATTAAACCGGCCCTGGCGGCTTCCCATGCTGCTGAGGAAATCCGCGTCGAGGGTGAGAATCTCGTCCGCGGTCTTTAACAGGTGCAAAAAGGCGTAGCAACTGGACGGGTCAAGCCCGGGGTAATGGTGGGCCGCCTCCTGGAGCACCTCGTAGCGCGGCACGTGTCTGATAAAAGGAACTTGGCCCGGCATATGTTTAGGCACTTAACTATTAGCTTCCTAATAATTGGTCAAACGATTTTTGGTGTACTTTCGGTCCCGTCACAACGCGGCCGCGGCGAGCCACGGCGGGAGTTTACCCTCGATTCCAGAGCATCAAACAATTCCCCTCGGAAAACCGGAAAGTTGTCGATTTTTCGGGTTCACAAGGCGGCGTTGCCTACGCGAAATCCCGAGAAGTTTTCGGAAATTATCGACCCCAAATAAGGCGGTTATGCATGCCGGCCAAGCGAAAGATGAGCGTCAGTTCTCCTGCAAGTAAATTGGCCTCATTTGAAGAACGGCCCGATGAGGCGGTTCCGCCTGATCAAGGCCGGGGCGAAACCCTAGAACGCATTCCGTCTGCACGCGGAGAACACCTGCCGCCTACAGGCGGCCAAAAGCAACTGCGAAGGATTGTTGCTAGAGCCCATCATGGCCCCTTTCCGCACCCCGAAGACCTGACCCAGTATGACCACATTATTGAAAATGGTGCCGAGCGGATCATGCTGATGGCGGAGCGCAACGAAGAACATAGCATTTACTGTGCCGGAACAATCTTCGCGACCACCATCGCCGCTGTGGCACCTAATTTTGTACTGAATCGGAAGCCCTAGCTTGTAACGTTCCAAGTTTTCAACTTCCTCAACGCACGAGAATATGGAAGAAGTTCGGAGTCTGCAGCGGCAGCGTCAGGGCCGGAAGCCGGTGTCAAGCTTCGGGCTTTATAATATTACTTTTCTCCCCATGGCTGCGGTGGCTCGCCGTATCCGCCGTGTGGCCGAACGCCACCCACCAGCCGTTACTCGTTACTCGTCACCCGGCCCTCTTTTTCGAGGTAGATCGCCAGCAGGGCCATGTCGGCGGGGGTTATCCCACTCACCCGCGCGGCTTGCCCGAACGTGCTGGGCCGCACGGCGGTGAGTTTTTGACGGGCTTCAGCCCGCAGCCCGCGAACGGAGCCGTAATCGACCGACGCCGGGATCGCGCGGCTTTCGTTTTTTTCGGAGCGGGCGATGGCGTCCGTCTGACGTTTGATGTAGCCGGCGTACTTCAGGTCCGTTTCAACCTGTAGCCAGACTTCGCGACCGAAGCGTTTTAAAAGGTCGGCGGGGACGGCGTCGACGTCAAAGTCGGGTCGCTTCAGCAGTTGTTCGAGCCGGTGATCACCGATTCGGGCCTGGGCGGCCAACTGTCGGGCTTCGTCGATGGCCAGGAGCTTGCGCCGGACCGCCTCGTGGCGATCGGCCGTGACGAGGCCAACCTCCCACGCGCGCGGCGTTAATCGCAGGTCAGCGTTATCCTGGCGCAAGAGCAGGCGGTACTCGGCCCGGCTGGTAAACATGCGGTACGGCTCCTGGGTGCCTTTGGTGGTGAGGTCGTCGATCAGCACGCCGATGTAAGCGTCCGAACGCCGCAGGACAAACGGCGGTTTACCCTGGATTTTCAAGGCGGCATTGATCCCGGCGATTAGTCCTTGCGCGGCGGCTTCTTCGTAACCGGAGGTCCCATTGATCTGGCCGGCGAAGTAAAGCCCGGCCAGCCGTTTGGTTTCGAGGGTCAGCTGGACTTGCGTCGGGGGACAATAATCGTACTCGACGGCGTACCCCGGGCGGATGATCTCGGCCTCTTCAAGCCCGGGAATCGTCCGGAGAAAAGCGTACTGGACCGGGAACGGCAGGCTGGTGGAGAGGCCGTTAACGTAATACTCGTGCGTGTGGCGTCCTTCCGGCTCGAGGAAAAGTTGGTGCTGGGTTTTCTCGGCGAACCGGACCACCTTGTCTTCGATGGAGGGGCAATATCGGGGGCCGACTCCTTGGATTTTGCCGGCGTACATTGGCGACTGGTCCAGGTTGGCCCGGATGAGGTCGTGCGTGGCCGGTTGCGTGTAGGTTATCCAGCACGGCAATTGTTCCACGTGGAACATTGCGGACCGGCGCCAGTTCAAGGTAAACAGCTCGTCCACGTCGCTGCCGATCTCGTCCAAAAAGGAGAACGGGGGCGGCGGGACGTCGCCGTCCTGCCGTTCGCAACGGCTGAAATCGATCGAGCGCGCGTTCACCCGGCAGGGCGTGCCAGTCTTGAAACGGCCGAGCTCGAACCCGAGCGCGCGCAAGGCCTCGCTCAACGTCGACGGAGCGTCCCCCATCCTGCCGCCCGCCTGGTTCTGCATGCCGACGTGCAGCAACCCGCGCATGAACGTTCCCGTGGTGACCACGACGGCGCGGGCGCGGAACTCCACCGCCAGATTCGTCCGTACCGCGGCCACCTGGCCGTCCTCAACCAGGATTTCGCTCACGTTTCCTTGGTACAGATCCAGGCCCGGCTGGCGCTCGGCAAGCGCTTTCATCCGGAACTGGTATGCCTTTTTGTCGCATTGGGCGCGCGGCGCGCGCACGCTCGGCCCTTTGTTGGAGTTCAACATCCGGAACTGGATGCCGGTGGCGTCGGTGTTCTCCCCCATCCAACCGCCCAGCGCGTCAATCTCCCGGACCATGTGCCCTTTGGCCAGCCCGCCGATGGCCGGGTTGCACGACATCTGACCGATGGTGTCCAGGTTCTGGGTAAGCATCAGCGTCCGGCAACCGAGCCGGGCCGACGCCGCGGCTGCCTCCAGGCCGGCATGCCCCGCGCCGATGATGATGACGTCGTACGATTTCGGAAACCTAAACACGCGACGAACATGCATCAAAGGTCGCCCGATGGCAAAGCCGTCACACGGCACCCGATTTGTTCCACGTGGAACAACGCGACGCCGGGGGCAGGCGCCCGCAAAACACCTTTGTTTTCTGTTGCCGCCCGGGAATGTTCTTCCTGGAACCGGAAAAGTGGGTCTCGCGTTGATTTCCGCCCTGCCCCGTTGCACAATTTCCGCGACATGCTTGCACCCACCAGCGTTCCGGTACGCCCGCGGACGTGCCGCCAGCCAGCCCCGGCCACGGGGGCGGTCATCCCGCTCTGCCCGAAGCCGCCAACCGCCGACACCCCCAAAACGGGCGCCGGGGGGCCAACGACCGCCGCCGCGCGGCGCGCCGGACCCTTTTTTGTCCCGAGGCCGGCTTTGACCCCTGGCTATTCCGACTTTTCAACGTACCTTGGTCTTTTCTCCCCGGGAAACCCTCACGTTCACGCCGAGCATTCAACCTACTAACCTTACCATGGATACCCTGGCCGACTCTTCCGTATATGCAGACGCTGCGATCAACCAAGGCCTGTCGAAGGAGCAAAAAATCAGCTTCCTCCGTGACCTGTGCCGCATCCGGCGTTTCGAGCAGACGTCGCTCAAGTACTACAACCTTGGTAAGATGGGCGGCTTCCTGCACCTCTATTCCGGCCAGGAAGCGGTGGCGGTCGGAACCATCTCGCTGCTAGGCGAGAACGACCACGTCATTACCGCTTACCGGGATCACGGGCACGCGCTCTGCAGGGGCATGAAGATGGACGAATGCATGGCGGAAATGTTCGGCAAGGCCACCGGCTGCTCGAAAGGCAAGGGGGGGTCGATGCACTTTTTCGCCCCGGATAAACGGTTCTGGGGCGGCCACGGCATCGTGGGCGGCCAGACCCCTTTGGGGGCAGGGATCGCCTACGCGCTTAAATACAAAGGCCTTAAAGCTTGTTGCCTTTGTTACCTCGGCGATGGCGCGATCAACCAGGGACCATTTCACGAATCCTTAAACCTGGCGGCCTTGTTTAAACTCCCGGTGATCTACGTGATCGAGAATAATGGTTATTCGATGGGCACCAGCCTGAAGCGCTCTTCGGCTTACCGGGGCAGCCTGGCGCAGCGGGCCGAAGCGTACGACATGGCGTGGGACGTCTTTCAGGGTGAAGACGTCTACGAGGTACGGGCCCGGACCCAGCCGGCCGTCGAGCGGGCCCGAGAACGTTCCGAACCCACGATCCTCGAGATCCGGACCTACCGGTATTACGGCCACTCGGTGGCAGACGCCAACGCGAAAAAATACCGCTCGCCGGAAGAGATCGAGCGGTACAAGACGCAGCATGACCCGATTCAGATCTGGCGGCGGCACCTGGAGGCGGAAGGCCTGATCACCGAGGCCGATTACGAGGAAATCGATCGCCAGGCCAGGGAGGAGGCGAACCACGCCGCGGAATTTGCCGAACAGAGCCCGTTCCCATCCGACTCAGAGATTCAAAAAGACGTGTATTACGAAGTCGATCACCAGACGGAGGCCGCCAGGCACGGCACCTACTTTTTCAACACCTGATCTATATAGAACATGGCTTTACTGACCTATCGTGAAGCGTTGCGGGCGGGCCTCGACGAGGAACTTGCCCGGGATGAGAACGTGGTGATTCTGGGCGAGGAAGTCGCCCAGTATAACGGCGCTTACAAGGTAACCGAAGGCCTCTGGAAAAAGTGGGGCGACAAACGGCTGGTGGACACACCGATCAGTGAGGCCGGCTTTATCGGCATGGGGATCGGGGCATCCATGCTGGGTCTGCGCCCGGTGATGGAACTCATGTTCTGGAGCTTCGCTTACGTCGCCTTCGACCAGATCATTAACAATGCGGGCTGCATCCGGTACATGTCGGGCGGGCTGATCAATGTGCCCATCGTCATCCGGGGGCCGGCCAACGGCGGCACCAGCGTCGGCGCGACCCATTCTCATACGCCGGAAAACCTCCTGGCCAACATGCCGGGATTAAAGGTGGTCGTGCCCGCCACGGCAGCGGACGCCAAAGGGTTGATCAAAACTTCCATCCGTGACAACGACCCGGTCATGTTCATGGAGAACACGCTCCTCTACGGTGAGAAGTGGGAAGTGCCGGATGAGGAGGATTACCTCATTCCCTTGGGCCAAGCCGACGTGAAACGCGAAGGCAAGGACGTCAGCCTGATCGCCCACGGCCGGCCCGTCCTGACCTGTTTGAAGGCGGCGGAACTGCTCGCGGCCGAGTACGACATCGATGCCGAAGTGGTCGACCTGCGCTCCATTCGCCCCCTGGATGAAGAAGCGGTCCTGGCCACGGTGCGCAAGACGCACAGGGCGGTCCTGGTCGAGGAGAACCGGCCGTTTTGCGGGATTGACGCCCAGGTGGCTTCCCTCATTCAGGAAAAAGCTTTCGATGACCTGGACGCGCCGGTCGGCCGCGTCTCGACGATCGACGCACCGGCCTTTTACAGCCCGCCCGTCGAACGCCGCCAATTGCCCGAGTCACAACGCGTTATTGCCAAAGTCCTCCAAATTTGCTAACGCCAGCTAACCCCGCCATGCCAATCACGATCGAGATGCCAAAACTCAGCGACACCATGACCGAAGGCACATTGGTCCGCTGGGTAAAAAAAATCGGAGAAAAGGTCGAAGCCGGCGACGTTCTCGCCGAGGTCGAAACGGACAAAGCCACCATGGAAATGGAGGCTTTTGACGAGGGAGTCCTGAGCGAGGTGTTTGTCCAGGAGGGTCAGAAAGTCGAAATCGGGCAGAAACTTGCCCTGCTCCTTGCGCCCGGTGAGGAGGGGAAGGCTTCCGGCGAACCCGGCCCTGCGCAGAAAGGGGAGAAGGCGGCGCCCGCGGCGGCTGCCCCGAAGCAGGGTGAAACCGGGCAACCGGCTGCTTCCTTGCAAGGCGCCCAGGAGGCGAGGGACGAGCAGAAGCAGGAGCAGAAACGCAGCCGGGAAGACGAACGGGTTGGAACCGCCGATGGCGGCCCGCCGGCGGCGAAAACCGCCGGAGCCGAGGAAGAACAACGGATCAAGGCGTCGCCTTTGGCCAAAAAACTGGCTGACGAACTCAAGGTTGATCTGCGCTCGATCACCGGCACCGGTCCGGGCGGCCGGATCGTGCAGGCCGACGTGCGCCAAGCCAGCGAGCGGGCCCCGGCAAAGCAGCCTGAAGCGGCGCCGGCCCCGGCCAAAGCTCCCCCGGCGGCAGCCCCTCAGCCCGTGGCGGCGGCGCCGGAAGATAAGCGCATCCCGTTGACCGGCATGCGTCGCGCGATTGCCACCCGCTTGCTCGAGGCAAAGACGACCATCCCGCATTTCTACCTGCAGGCCGAGATCGACGCGGAGCCGATGGTGAAACTCCGCCAGGAGCTGAACGCGACCTTGGAAGCTGCGGGCCAGCCAAAGCTGACCGTAAACGACTTTTTCCTCAAAGCGACCGCGCAGGCCGTCACCAAGGTACCGCAGGCGAACGCCAGCTTTGACGGCGATGCCGTGGTCCAGTTTGCGAACGTCCAGCTTGCCTGCGCCGTGGCGGTCGAAGACGGTCTGGTCACCCCCGTAATCCGGCAGGCGCAGACCAAATCAATCGGCCGGATCAGCGCCGAAATCAAAGACCTGGCGGGAAAAGCACGGTCCAAAAAGCTTAAACCTGAGGACTACCAGGGTGGGACCATCACCGTTTCCAACCTGGGCGGCTACGGGGTGGAACAATTCTTCGCGATCATCAATCCGCCGCAATCGTTGATCGTTTCGGTAGGAACCATCGTGAAGAAACCGGTCGTTGGCGCCGACGGTACGGTCCAGGCCGGTCAGCGGATTGTCGTGGGGATCAGCTGCGACCACCGCGTGGTAGACGGTGCCATCGGCGCACAATTCCTTGCTGAACTCAAGAAGTTGCTCGAAAACCCGGTTTTGCTGTTGGTCTGACGTGGTGCACCTATGAAATACGATCTAATTGTGGTCGGCGGCGGGCCCGCCGGTTACGTCGGCGCCATCCGTGCGGCGCAATTGGGGAAGAAGGTCGCCTGCGTTGAAAAAGAGCGCGCCGGAGGCACTTGTCTGAATTGGGGCTGCATCCCGACCAAGTCGCTGTTGCGAAACGCGGAGCTTTATCACACGCTGCGGCATCGGGCAGGGGATTACGGCTTTAAATTCGACAACCTGTCCTTCGATTGGAAAAAGGTGATCGGACGAAGCCGGGGAGTAGCCGACAAGCTGGCGGGGGGGGTCGAGTTCCTGTTCAAAAAAAACAAGGTCGATTACCTGCGCGGCGAGGCCTCCGTCGATGGCGCGGGCAAGGTCAGCTACCGCGGCGCCGATGGCAAGACCCAGACCATCGAAGGTGAATACATCCTGATCGCCACCGGCACGGTTGCGCGTGAATTGCCGGGATTGGCGGTGGATGGAAAGACCGTGGTAACCAGCCACGATGCCATGATCCTGGATCCGCGCCCGGAGAGCATGGTCATCATCGGGGCCGGGGCGATCGGCGTTGAGTTCGCTTACTTTTACAACGCTTTCGGCACAGACGTAACGCTGGTGGAAATGCTGCCTAACGTTCTTCCGGTCGAGGACGAAGAGATCAGCAAGACGCTCGAAAAATCCTTTACAAAACAGGGCATCAAGGTCTTCACCAATGCCAAGGTTGCCAAAACCGAGAGCGACGGGAAGCGGGTGAGAATCAGCCTTGAAGGCGCCAAGCCTCAGACTTTCGAGGCGGACTGCACGATCGTCGCCATCGGGGTGGTTCCCTTGGTTCCGAAAATGCCGGAAATCAACCGGGATAAACGGGGCTACATCCAGGTAGACGACCGTTACCAGACTAACCTCCCGGGCATCTATGCGGCCGGCGACGTCATCGGTCCACCCTGGCTGGCGCACGTGGCCAGCTGGGAAGCGATCCAGGCGGTTGAGGGCATGTTCACCAAACATCGCCCGAAAAAAGTGACGCTTTTCCCCGGTTGTACGTACTGCCAGCCTCAGGTGGCCAGCGCCGGCCTGACGGAGCGAGCGGCCAAGGAAAAAGGGCTCAAATATAAAATCGGCAAGTTCCCGTTTTCCGCCAGCGGGAAGGCGCTGGCGGTCGGCGAATCGGAAGGGTTCGTAAAGCTCCTCATCGGTGAGCCGCACGGCGAGATTCTCGGGGCGCACATCATCGGTCCTGAAGCGACCGAGTTGATTGCGGAGTTGGTTCTCGCGATGTCGCTGGAAGCAACTTACGAAGAGATCGAGGCTACCATCCACGCGCATCCGACGCTCAGCGAAGCGGTCCACGAAGCGACCGGCGCAGCGTTTAACATGGCGATCCACATCTGAGTGACGCGTCACGGGTAATGAGTAGCGGGTTGGGGGAGGGTAAATCAGTGGCGAGTGGGAAGCCGTTCGTTCCGGCCTAAAGGCGCCGTGGCTTGGCGTGCATGCTGGCTGGAGGATCTTCTCAAACACCCGTTACCTGTTACGCATTACTCGTTACGCGTTACCCGTTGCCGAGTTATTCACGTTCTGATGAAAGAGGGTTTTTGTTCGGCCACCCAAGACTTCTTCATCTTAAGGGTGTGAATGACTCGCCGAAGCCGGCGGCAATTCGCTCTGCAAGCGGTTTCAAAGCACGAATAACCGTGTGAACAACGTCTTAGCCGGCCGGGCGATTGCAGGAATAAATCCGGCCCGGCTGCGTTTATTCGCCGTTGTTGACCATTGTTCCACTCCAATTCACCTTTCGTTCACCGGTTGGGGGAAGGTTTCGCCGGCACGCGCCGGGGGTAGGGAGGTGATTGAAGACGGCTGTCCCCGGGCTTTATGGCGCCGTCTGAATTATAGCCTTTACAGCGACGAACGGTTTCGCGAGAGTCGCCCTCTTTTTTATGCGGCAAATCGGCATCGGTTTGGCAGGTCTCGGTACGGTAGGCACCGGTGTTTACCGGCACCTTGGGCAGAATCGCGTCCTGATTTCAGAGCGTTTAGGACTCGACCTGCAGGTGGAACGGATTGCGGTGCGCGATCCCCAGCGGCCTCGATCGGTGGCAGCAGCGCCCAAGTTGTTTACCACGGACCTGAATGCACTTGTGGACGATCCGAACGTGCAGATTGTAGTCGAGCTCATCGGCGGAGTCGATGCCGCCTATGATTTATGCCTGCGCGCCCTGAAGGCAAAAAAGCCGGTGGTCACCGGGAACAAGGCACTTCTGGCTGAGCACGGCGCAACGTTGTTCGAGGCAGCGGCCGAGCGCGGGGCGCCTGTCTTTTTTGAAGCGGCGGTGGCCGGCGGGATTCCGATCATCATCTCAATCCGTGAGGGGTTTATCGGCAACCACATCCAGGCCATCCATGCGATTTTGAACGGCACCAGTAATTACATCCTGACGCGGATGACCGAAGCGGCCATCGATTTCCCGCCGGCGCTGGAGGAGGCGAGGAAGGAGGGTTACGCGGAGGCTGACCCTACGCTCGACGTCAGCGGATGGGACGCTGCGCACAAGGCGATCATTCTGGCTTCGCTGGCGTACGGGTTCTGGATTACGGCGGCGGATGTTTACGTTGAAGGCATCACGAAAGTGTCGGCCACCGACATCCGCTTTGCTGACGGCCTGGGTTACCGGATCAAGCTGGTGGCCACGATCCGTGCGCATCCGGATGCATCGATTGAGGTGCGGGTTCACCCGACGCTGGTGCCCAAGCAGCACGTTCTCGCTTCGGTTAACGGCGTCTTCAATGCCCTGATGGTGCGAGGCGATGTGGTCGGCGAGACCCTATTCTATGGCCGCGGCGCCGGCCAGGATCCGACCGCAAGTTCGGTCATCAGCGATCTTGCCCAGGCCGCCGTCTGGCTGAACACGCGGGGAAAAGCGTTCGGGTTTACCCCGCATGCCCTCTACGGCAAATGCCGCCCGATTCGCTCAGTCAGCTCCGGGTTTTACCTCCGGCTGACGGTGGACGATCGCCCCGGGGTACTGGCCCAGATTGCCGGGATTCTGGGCGAGCACCAGATCGGCATTTCCTCGGTCATCCAGCCGGAAAGCCATCAGGAAGCGGCTGTGCCGCTGGTGCTCATCATTCACGACGCGCCTTTCGGGCAGATGCAGGATGCGGTGGCAAAAATTGCAGCATTAAGTTGCGTCAAAGCCGAACCCGTTTTGTTTTGGGTTCTGTCATGACCACGGCCGTTTGCCCACCAGCCTTCCCGTCGACCGTCACCGGTGGAGTAATCCATCGATTCCGCGATTTTCTGCCCGTCACCGCTGCCACACCGGTGATCTCTTTGTCGGAGGGGTCCACTCCGCTCATCCATTCGCCGAAACTGAGCGGGCTTCTGGGCGCAGACTGCCAGGTTTATCTCAAATTCGAAGGGCTGAATCCGACGGGTTCATTCAAAGACCGGGGCATGACGGTTGCCATGAGCAAGGCGGTGGAAGCCGGCGCCAAGCTGGTCGTCTGCGCTTCCACCGGAAACACCTCCGCCTCGGCGGCCGCCTACGCCGCCCGCGCCGGGCTGGTATGTGCCGTCCTGCTGCCGCGCGGCAAAATCGCGCCGGGCAAGCTCGCTCAGGCTTACATCTACGGAGCGACCGTTATCGAGGTGGACGGAAACTTTGACGACTGCCTGCGCCTCGTCCGCGAACTCGCCCAGGAACCGGGTACCGCGATCGTCAACTCGATCAATCCGAACCGGATCGCCGGGCAAAAAACCGCGGCTTTCGAAGTTGTCGACGCCCTCGGTGACGCGCCTGATCTTCACCTGCTGCCGGTCGGCAATGCCGGGAACATCACCGCGTACTGGCTCGGATACCAGGAGTACAAGCGGGCGGGCCGTGCTCGCAAGCTCCCTAAGATGACCGGTTTTCAGGCCGCGGGGGCCGCGCCGATCTACTACAACCAGGTCGTGCCGCACCCGGAGACCGCCGCGTCGGCCATCCGTATCGGCAACCCGGCCAGCTGGCTGGGGGCAACCGGGGCCATCCGCGATTCCGGAGGCGCGATCGACATCGTCTCCGATGAACAGATTCTGCACGCCCAACGGTGGCTGGCGGCCGAGGAAGGTGTGTTTGTGGAGCCGGCCAGCGCTGCCTCCGTTGCCGGCCTGCTCCGATGCTGCTCACCGGAACGTTGCGATCGTTGTCCCTTCCGGCCGTTGCCGCTCGGCGCCACGGTGGTCTGTACCGTTACGGGCCATGGCCTTAAGGACGTGGCGACGATCCTGTCTGCCGGCTTCCAGCCGCACCCGGCGGCTGCAGACAAAGCCGCGGTGTTAAAAATTCTGGAGAAATGCCGGTGAGCCTCATCGTTCAAAAATACGGCGGTACATCAGTCGGGAACCCGGATCGAATCGTAAAAGTTGCGGAACGCATCCTCGCCACCCAACGTGCCGGCAACTGCGTCGTGGCGGTCGTATCGGCCATGTCCGGCGTCACCGACAATCTGATCAAACTGGCCCGGCAAGTCGCACCGAATCCTACCGAGCGGGAGATGGACGTGCTGCTGGCCACCGGCGAGCAGACGACCATCGCGCTGACGGCGATGGCGATCAACGGGCTTGGCGGGACCGCCGCATCGCTTACCGGCGCGCAAGCCGGCATCGTCACCGACGGGGTCCATACCAAAGCCAAGATCGCCAACATCTCGCCCAAACGCATCCTTTCTTTGCTGGAGGCAGGGCAAATCGTGATCGTGGCCGGATTCCAGGGCCAAAGCCTGGAGGGACAAATCACGACCCTGGGCCGGGGAGGCTCAGATCTGACGGCCATCGCCCTCGCCGCCGCGCTCAAGGCGGATCTTTGCCAGATCTTCACGGACGTCGACGGCGTTTACACCTGCGATCCGCGCAT
>JAFAUY010000091.1 GCA_019243005.1 Verrucomicrobiota bacterium
CGCTGAAAGCATCTAAGCGCCAAGCCGGTCCCAAGATGACTTTTCCCTTTTAATAAGGGGCGTGGCAGACCACCACGTCGATAGGCCGGGGGTGCAAACGCCGCAAGGCGTGCAGCCCACCGGTACTAATGCCCCGAAGGGCTTGAGAAAAAAGACGGATAAAAAATCAGGGAGTGACCAGGAGCGAGAGCGAACGGGGCCATAGCGCCCAGCGCCCGCCGGGTTGTGTGCGTGCCGGCTCTTCTAAGGCCAGCAGGTCAGGCCGGGCTTTACCCCCTCTTCTATGTGCAGGTGTCAGGGAGCGGCCACGTTCTTTGGACGCAAAATCAGCGAAACCAACGGGTGGTCCCCAGAGATTCTGGCGAAGTTGAGTGGCATTAAAGTCTGCACCGACGCGTCCGATAACCCTGATCGGAGGTAGGGCGAAGAAGTAGGGACCTCCAGCAAGAGTAAGTATCGGGCGCAGGCTGGCCGCTTTTACAGGGTCAGCCTGCTTCCCCGATGCCGGTTTCCTGCGCGCATGACTGTTCCCAGCCCCGGTTCCGCGAACCGTCCGCTCCGGCCTGGCTCTCCGTTACGGGATCGGTGCCGGCCATTCCTTCCAGGAATTCTTCGATCGAACGCATGCGGAACTCTCGCAAAAGCGCTTCCAGGCGGCTGTAAACCAACTGGTGCTGCGGGAACTGCTTCTTCAGGCGCTTGAGGCATCCGGACACCGCAGTCACGTCGCCCACTTGCGCGGCCTTCAACAACGCAAGCACCTCCGTTCGCGGCAGCGAAGCCCCACCTTCACCGGCGACAGGCAGCGAGGGCGACGATGGGGGCGCCGGAGCACCGCCCGCCTCCGGAACGGGCTCCTCGTACACCCAGGTGAGACCCAACCGGCGTCCAAGCAGTTCGACGAGTTCCTCTTCCCGGACCGGCTTCGGCAAGAACTCGTCGAAGCCATGCCGGATCGCCTCCGCCCTATCCTCCTCGTAGACGCTCGCCGAGATGGCAACTTTGAGCATCGACGCCGACAGGCCGAGATCGCCAAGCGTGTTGATCACCGTAAACCCGTCCTCGCCCGGCATCCGCAAATCACTGATCAAAACGTCAAACCGTTCCGGGGAACCTAATAATCTCACCGCTCCGGACGGACTCTCCAAGCAAAGCGTATCGAAGCCCAACACCTCCAGCAATTCACACAGCATCGCTCGACTTTGCGGGTCATCGTCCACTACCAGGACGCGACGCTTACGGCCCTCATAGCCTACCACCTTTCGCAGTGGCCGGGCGAGGCCGTGCGGCTCGCTCCAATGTTTCACCGGCAGGACGACCCGAAACACGCTGCCCTGATGCAGCGTGCTCTCAACCCCGATCTCCCCGCCAAGAACCTCGACCAGACGACGGCAGATATGCAAACCTAATCCGACCCCCTGCTGATGCTCCGAGTGATTGGACGCCTGGAAAAACGGCTCGAATACGCGCGCCACTTCGCCCGGAGGAATGCCCGGTCCCGTATCTCGAACCCTGAAAATGATTTGATCGCCGTCCCGCCGAGCCGACAAAGTCACCGAGCCGGCTCTGGTGAATTTGAAAGCGTTGTTCAGCAAGTTGGTCAACACCTGCCGGAGCCTCAAAGGATCGGTCAGCGTCCAAACTGACTCCTCGAGAGCGATCTCCGCTCTGAACCTCACCGGGCCAGGTTCCGCCTTTAACTCGAGTTCCTCCGCCAGACCTGTGATAAACGCCCGCATCTCAACGGGAACCATGTTAACCGGCACCGATCCCGCTTCGATCCGGGAAACATCCAACAACTCGTTAATCATTTGGAGAAGGTGTTCGCCACTCGTGTACACGCTCCCCAACCGGCGCTTCTGCGTCTCCGGGAGTTCCGGATCCCGAAGCGCGAGCCGCGAGAAACCGAGAATGCTGTTCAGCGGCGTCCGCAGTTCGTGGCTCATGTTCGCCAAAAATCTTGACTTCGCGAGGTTTGCCGCCTCCGCTGCTTCCTTGGCCTCTTTCAGATGGAGTTGGCTTTCCCGCAACGCACGGGTCCGCTGCTCGACCAGCGCCATCAGCGCCTTCTGCCGTTGCTGCAGTTGGTAAACGCGCAACCGGACCAAAAAGGCGACGGCAAGTGCGCAAACGGCGCCATAGGCCAGACATGCCCACCAGGTACGAAACCAGGGAGGTCGAACGATGAAGGCGAGGCTAAATTCCCGGCTTTGCACCCCGTCGCTGTCCAACGCGACCACATGGAGCCGGTAACTACCTTCCCCTAATGCTCCCGCGTGCCAGATCGGCTCGTCGGACATCGGGGTCGAATGGGACGCGGAAGGGCCATCGAGGCGAGCCTGGAAGCGCAGCGCCTCACCTTCTCCGAATCGATCCGTGCCAAAGCGCAGCTGAAAGTCTCTCTGGCTAAACGGGATGATCAGAGTTTTGGAGGAGCTAGGCAGGTCAATGAACCGGCCATCCTCGGCGAAAGCTTCTTCGGGGTAGATGTTGAAACTCGATGCCGGTGTTGGCGCCTCCGCCGCCAGATTCGCCCGCACGACCCCATAGGTTCCACTGATCCAGGCGACGGGTCCCCCGGCGTATTCCTCCTCTCGAATCGATTTCACCTCACCGACAAACCGTACGACCGAGCCAGGCAATGCCTTTCTATGTCCGCTCGCGGCGACCTGCCAGACCTTCTCGACGCCTGATCCCCCGCCGTCACTTTCAACCGGCGCGCTAACCAGCCAGAGCCGCTGCGGCGCACCGCGTCCGGCAACGATCAACTGGATCGTTTCGTGTTCCAGCTTCGGGGTAAGCCTGAATTCACTGAATTGTGAGCTTCCCGGGTCAAACCGGTACAGGTCCGCCCCGAGCCCGCAAAGATAGGTCCCGCCCCAGGCAACAATGTGAGTTTCCTGTTTCGAGCTGCCCAGATTGCCGGGCAGAACCATGCTCTCGATCTGTGCGCGACCGGCGCGTAATGCCTCCAAATTCTGCACGTGAATCCTGAAAAGCCCGGAACCGAGCGTGCCGGCCAGCAGGTCGCCCCCAGGCGTTTCGGCCAGAGACCGGACATCTTCGCCGAAATCTTTCAAGCGCTCCAAAGGAATCACCGTACCCTGGCGGTCTTCCAGAACCCCCAAGCCGTCCTGCATTCCGACAAATACCACACCGCGAAACCTCGTGGATACGAGTATGGAGGTCACGCTTCGCTGCCTGGAGGTCAGCAGCTTTACCTGGTTTTCCCGGAGGCAGTAGATGCCTTCCCAGGCGCCCGCCAGCAAGCCCTGAGAAACTTCCTCGAGCAACCAGACATCCGAACTCATCCCTTGCACCCGACGAAACCGGGACGGCAATCCCCCTACATTCGGTTCCAACCTGAAAAGTCCATCCTTGGCCGCCGCGTAGACCGTTCCCCGATACCGCCGCACATCGTTAACTTTTCCGCGTCCAAGTCCGTTTAAACTGTCGAAGAACTGGTAGTCAGGTTTAAGGACAACCCTGGTCAGACCGGTTTCGCCGCAAACCCAGAGTCCTCCGTCACGATCCGTGACCAGGTTCAGCATTGCGGTGTCGGGAAACCCGTTCTCTTCCAGAAAGGTGCCCACGAGCCGCCCGGAAAGGTCGATAAACGCCAAGCCGCGGCCGCGAACGGCCAACGCCAGCATGTCGGGCGCGACCAGGACCCCGGCCATCAGCCGGCCGCTCCGGCAAATCGAATCCGCCTCCGTGGGGAAAGGCCGTATCTCTGACCCTTGCAAGCGAAAGATGCCGCGATCAGGCGTCAGTAGTAGGGTGTCGCCGTCCGGTAAATCGACGGCCCGGCTTACCTTGGTTTCCCGCAGCAGCTGACTATCCGCCGCGACCGCAAACTCGCCTTTTACCAATTCGTAGAGAGGTTGCCCGCGCGCGTGCACAAACAGGTGCTTCGGCGTGCCCGATACAAACCACGAGTCTTCCGCCTCGGTCGGCCACGAGATCGCTCCAAACCGTGCGCCGTGCCAGAACAGCAGCCCGTTATCGACCGCAAAGTAAACGGTGTCACCATCAGGAAACACATCCCAAACCGCTCGGAAAGGCTTGCAACTTTCCGGAACCTGCTCGGTTAACGGTTGGAACTGATAACTCCCATCCTGGAGCTGCAGCGTTCCTATCATATCCAAGCCGGCCACCCAGATCTTACCCGCTTGGTCGACGGCAAGGCCACGTACAAACTGCGCGTCCGGAATCACCGTCCGGCGCCAGCGTAAACCGTCGAACGACAAAACGCAGCCATTGCTGCCAAAGAGCATCATACCCCGCTCCTCCTGAAGGCCGACCCAAACCTGATCCGGCCCTTGGAAGTCTCGCGTCGTGTAGTAACGGAACGGCGGGCGACCACGCTCTGATACCGCCTGGCCTGAGCTGATCGAATTCAGCGAACCACAAACGTACACGATCAGCAGGATTGCCCCAACTGTCCGAAACTGAGACGTCATGCGCGTCCGAGCCCGCTTCCCGCCGGAGAGCGGGTACTCCTCTCAGGGAAGCACTCTAACCACGCCGGCGCAGGCTCGTAAAGGATGACTTTGGGGGCCACCTGGCCAAGGGCGGGCGAACGTTTTGAGGAACCGTAGCTGAAATAATTCTTGAATTGGAAATAATTTCGATAATAATAAATATAAATGCTGGCCGTATCCGAGCATCGCCAAAGGCAAAGGTTAACTCCGCACGGCGCTGCGCCCAAGGGGATTCGGGCTGGCTGGGTGCTTTCATTCCCGGTACCTTATTCAGGTCCAGATTTGGCGTCGCGGCGGTCAGATTAATAAAGGATTGGCTTAGGCAATGCGGACCAGGGAGGGGTCCAAGCTCGCACGGCATTCCTAACCCTGACCCCGCGCTCGCCTTAACCACACGAAATTCCGGAAGGGAAAATGGTTGTGGACAGGGAGATTCTCCGTACCACCGGCCTCAACGGACGGGGGCTTTTGGCTTTGTAAGGCTTCCAAAGGCGGGGCCTCGCTAGACCAGAGCGATGTTCTCGCGCGTCAGACGCTGGTTGATCGACCCGATCAAGTCGCTCCGGATCTGGAGCCAGTCATCGTAGCTCTCGGTCCACGCCCTTAGTTCCAGGGTGAGCGAGCCGGCGCCCAAGGTCGACACGTACGCCTGGGGGGCAGGATGATTAGCCACGCGCGGGTGCTCCTGGGCTATCCGTTTCAGAAGCTGCGTCGCCTGGGCCGGATCGACTTCGCGCGTCACGTTAATCTGAATCACGATGACGCGCTGGCGGTCCGAAAGCGTCCAATTGATCACCTGGCTGGAGATCAGGGTGCCGTTCGGGATGATCACTTCGGAACCATCCATGGTGCGAACGATGCTCGCCCGGATTCCGATCCGTTCGACCGATCCGGTTGCGGTGTCGACCTGGATCACGTCGCCGACCTTGATCGGGCGTTCGAACAGCAGGATCAGCCCGGAAACGAAGTTATTAATGATATTCTGAAGCCCGAACCCGACGCCGACGCTGAACGCGCCGGCCAGGATGGTGAACTTGGTCATGTCGAACCCAAGAGCGGCCAAGCCGATGAAGAAGCCGGCGACCAGCACCAGGTAATGAAGCAGCGTGGAAACGGCGTACGGTAACCCCCGGGGCAGGTTGAAGCGTTCATAGACGTCCTCTTCCAGCAGGAAACGCAAGAACCTCGAAACGAGGAACGAGGCCCAGACCGCGAGGCTGAACGCCAGGACATGGCCCAAAGAAAGCTGCAGTGACCCGATCGTGAGGGTGGCGTTGAGGACGGCTTTACCCCAACCCAGCAAAGGCGTCCGCAGCTGCAACTGCCCCAAAAACAAGTCGAACCAAAACAGGCCGCCAAGCGCTTGAAACACCAGCACGGTCCGGCGTCGCAACAGGGCACGATGGTTACGAACCATGCGCAGGTAGGTGAGTGGCCGTGTCTCGAACGCGACGGCCGCCAAGCCTTCGAGCACCCGTACAGCGCCGTAGACCACGACCGCGACATACGCCCCGCGAAGGATGGCCGCGGCCAGGAGGTTAGCCAGGCTCACGTACCCAAGCACATTTGCGACCAGTGCTGCCGCCAGGCACGGCAGGGCCACGCGTGTATAAAGTTGGATCGGCTCCGGTGGATGCAGCGGTCTTTTTTTCTCCTTGGAAGCCGCCGCGAGCCGCTCGTTTCTAAGGAGCCAGACGGCAAATACCAGGCCAGCCAGCGCTTCCATGGCGAGAAGCCAGCGCGCGACCGCCGGCAGCGACGCGGTCACGAGCCGCAGCTCATCGACAAACCAGAAGCTGACGCTGGCATAGAGGATGGGAAAATGCCTGCGATCGACTAGCCGCCCCAGCAGGATGACGGTCGGGATCAGGACCACCGCGCCGAGGCACGCGCGCAGCACGCGCGGCGCTTGCGGGTAGATCACCCCTATCAGGAGCGCCGAGAGGGCAATCGCGGCCGAGATCGGCACTTCAAAAACCGGTATCGACCGTTGCAGGCCTGCATCCTGCTCAACCCAACGCCGGATGCCGCGCCGCGCCCAACGGAGCGCAAAGACCAACAGGGTAATAATGCCTGCGTGGATCAGAAATCCACCCGGCTGCCGTTGCAGATAACCGGACATGGTGCTCGCCTGCGCGGAGAAGGTCGTTTCGCCCGCCTGGGCCAGATCGCTGCCGGGTTCTCCGGCCTGCCCGAGTTGCCAGATCGGCGCGCTGCCGCGCTCCAGAAGCCGGCCGGTGGCCTGTTCGCGTGCCTGGCGGATCAAACCCTTGGCGGTCTCGATCCTGTTTTCCTGGGTCGCAAGCCGGGATTGGAGACTCAGGATTTCCGCCCTGCGGTTCTCCAAATCGTCGCGCGTCGGCTGGATGGACCCCATCACGGTGTCGATCTGAGCCGAGGTTTCCGGCGGCAGATTGGCCGATTTGGCGTTCACTGCGGTCACCCGCCAGGTGTCGGCCAGCCGCGTGAGCTGCGCCAGTTGCGCGTCGAGTTCGGTCGCCCGTCGCACCAGGTCCCGGCTCCAGCCTTGGGCGGTGTCGTGCAGGCTTTGCCATTCCTTGTCTAACTCGCCCAGCATCTCCAATGAGGGGCTGCCGGCGAGGACCTTGTTCGTTTCTGCCGTACGCGCGTCGATATCGCGGGTGAGGGTAGGCAGTTCATCCAGGATTTTAGTCCTGACCTCGTCGGAGGCGAGGCTCGTGCCGACGTCACGGAGCGTCCTCGCCGTGTTGTTGGCCTCGGCCACCACGTCTGGTAAGGGAACCGGCGTCGGGCTTGGGGTGGGTGACGCCGTCGGCGAGGCCTCCGGAGTGGCGGACGCAGCCGGCTTGGCGGCCGCCTGCGCCCTCAGGTGGCCGGCGCAGCACAATGCCAGGCAGGCGAGCGTGAGACAGATTCGCAGGGTGTGACTCATCGTTGGAAAGCCACAAATGCCACGAATGAAAAAATGCCACAAATGAGGATCCTTCATTGACCGTCTTCTTCGATGCGTGCCACTGAGGCAACGGCTACAAACCGA
>JAFAUY010000372.1 GCA_019243005.1 Verrucomicrobiota bacterium
ATCCAGGGACTAAAAGTCCCTGGCTACTTTCCGGCTGCCCCTCCGGGGCAAAACCCGCCACCTGTCACCCGAAAAGGTGGGCAAAAACAGCAACTCCGATCGCCGAACGCTGAACTCCGAACCCTACCCGGCACCCAAATACGGCTAAAGCTTAGCGCTAACGTAACGGACTACAATCAAATGGATCAGAGTTGGCCACCGGCGGTTAACCCTGCTTTGTTGGCACCATGTCGGACCAAGACAACCACATCGATTCCACCCGGCCACTCGGTTACGGCGACCTGCGGCGCGCGATCGGGCTGGTCACCCTGTTGCTGATCGGTTTCATGCTGGTAGCCCGATTGCAATTTGTCCTCATCCTTTTTGCCGTGACGCTTATCCTGGCAATGGTGTTTAACCCCTTCGTCGCCATGCTCCAGCGACGGGGCTTGAACCGCGGCTTGGGGGTTGCGTTGCTCGGTCTGATCGTCGTGGCTTTGCTGGGCGCAGGCTTCTCATTTCTCCTGCCGCCGTTCCTGGATCAGGTGCAGCAATTGATCCAGCAGGCCCCCGAAGTTTGGCAACGCGTCTACGGGCAAGCCGACCAATTTTTGAAACGCTACCCGTTCATCCAACAGGTCTTTCCCGGCCAAACCGGCGACCTGGTCCATGCGGCGGGCTCGCAGGTCAGCGGCGTGGCCACGTTCCTGCTGCGATCCACTCTCAGCGTTGCGGCCGGCTTGGTGCTGGTGGCACTCTGCCTGCTGGTGCTGGTTTTTCTGCTCGTCAATCCGCAACCGCTGGTCTCGAGTTTCCTGGAAGTTGTCTCCCCCCGGTACCGCACCCAGGCGCGGCGGGCGCTTTTACGGATGATGGAAGAAATGAACGCCTGGGCGCGGGGCGTCCTGATTAACGGAATCATCACCGCCACCACGACGGGGCTTCTGCTGGCCTGGGTGGGGGTGCAGCCGGCTTACGTCTTCGGAGTGTTCGCCTTTCTCGGTGAATTCGTGCCGATCATCGGCCCCGTGATCGTCGCCATCCCTGCCCTGCTGGTGGCGGCCAGTATGGGAACCAGCCAGTTTTTCCTGGCCTTGCTGGCCATCCTTTTTGTCCAGCAGGTGGAAACCAATGTTTTGATCCCATTTGTGATGGGCAAACAGATGGACCTTCATCCCGTCATCATTATGTTTTTCACCCTTGCGATGGGGACGTTGTTCGGTGCCGTTGGCGCTTTCCTGGTGATGCCGGCGGCCGCGCTTTGCAAAGTTCTGATCGGCGAGTTTTACCTGCACAACCGCCATGAAGATAAGCGGCAGTTCGACGCGGAGGCGCGGGAGATCGTGACCCGGCGGACAAAAGGGGCCGGTTGACCCGCCCGCGGCGGAAAACAAGTACAAAGGCTTGCGTTTACCGGTCCCGCTCCTTTTCATCAGGCATGAACGTATCGGGCATATGCCCTCCCTTCCGTTGATGGCTCCCGAAGAACTCCTTCCCCAGTTAGCCGCCCACCTTGTCGACGAGCGCGACCGCATTGCCCGCCTCTGGCTGGATGCGGCGCGACGAAGCTCCGATCTTCCCTCGACCCATCACCTTAGCGACGAGGAACTGACCGATCACCTGCCCAAGGTCTTCGGCGATCTGGAGCGCTACTTGCGCGAGCAAGACGGGATCGGGCCCAGGAAGGCGGTCATGCAGGCCGCCAAGGAGCACGGGGGCGACCGCGGGCGGCAAGGCTATCGAGCGGGGGAAGTGCTTCGCGAGCTTGGCATCCTGCAGCGGATCATCCTCTTCGATACGCTGGACACTTTCGCGCAGCGGCATCAGTTGAACGATCAGGACCTCAAACCGGCGCGGGACCTGCTGTTGCGTTTCTTCGAGGACGCCGCCGTGGCTTCAACTGAGCGCTTCGTTGAGGAAGGAGCCACCCGGCTCGAGGCTGCCAACCGGCGCCTGGCGGAAATCGATGCATCGCGCTTGCAGCTTTTGCGGGCCGCTACCCATGAACTCGGCGGGCTCCTGCAGGCCTTGAGCTTTGCCATCGCCGCCGCGCTGCAGAACCCGGCAGAAACCGAGCGGCGCCGGCTGCTGGCCCTCTGCGAACGCAACGTGGCGGACATGTCGGCGCTGCTGGAGGAATTGCGGGAGTACGGCGTGCTCCTGGCAGGTGGTGCCCACCCCGAATGGGAAACGTTCGACGTCCGAAGCTTCGCCGAGGATGCAGTTGCAGCCTGGCGGCTCTACGCCCGGGAAATGGGCGTCGACCTGCGACTCCGGATCGAGGCCGGCCTGAAAAAGGTCGAGAGCGATCGTCGCCGGCTCCGGCAAGTGGTCGGCAACCTGGTTTCCAACGCCATCAAATACCACGACCGCGACAAGCAGGAGCGCTGGGTCCGGCTGGTGCTTGCACCGCGCGACTCCCGCCGGTGGTCGATCGTCGTCGAAGACAACGGCGTCGGCATCGCCCCTGAAAACCTCGAACTTGTCTTCACCGAATTCGGGCGCGGCACGCCGCCCCCGGGGGTTCAGGGTACCGGTCTCGGCTTAACCATCAGCCGCCGCCTGGCCAGCATGCTCGGAGGCGAGGTGCGCGTCCAATCACAACGCGGGCAAGGAAGCCGTTTTGAGGTCATTCTGCCCATCAAGGCGAAATTCATCTTGCTAGCGTAACTCGAGAGGGTTACGGCCCCTTGGTACCAGATTCAAAGTGGGCACAACGTACTCACGTTGGCTTGCGCACGATTTCTCGATACTGAAAAATGGTCTCATGACCCAGGCCGATCCAGCCTCTCGCTCCGGTGACGCGGCACGGCTGAGCTTTGAGCGTGCACTGCGCTGGGCATTCTGGTTTCCGGCAGGATCCATGGCTGCGATCGTCCTGATCCTGTCCGGCCAGTTTACCTGGCTGGCCTACACCGGCCGTGAGATGAAAGAAAGCGTCAGGGAAGCGTCCATGGTGCAGGAACTGCAGCGCTTGGTGGTGGAAGCCGAGACCGGTCTGCGCGGCTTTCTGCTTAGCCGGGACCGGAACCCGGAGTTCCTGGCGCCCTATCGGCGTGCTGAGCCACGCATCAAGCCACTCCTCACCCAGTTGGACGAGGCATTCGACGGCCAGGCGCACGGGTATGGCAACGGTGAGTTGGCCAGCATCGAACAAAACGTGGATCGCTGGCTGCAGAGTGCGGCTGCGGACGTCGGTAACCCGCCTAGCGGCGACCGGCTCGCCGCCCAGCTCGAGGAGCGGCAAACTCGCATGAATCAGGTGCGCAGCGAACTCGACCGGCTCGCTGCTGAAGCGGAATCCCGGCGCCAGCGGGCAATCCAGTGGACGCAACGTTCCGTGGTGGCAACCTTTGCATCCGTCTACGTCCTCGCGGTTGCGGCCACAACCGGGTTCATCAGCTTCAGCCGGCGCCAATTGCGAAACCTGCACGAGGCACACCGGTGCGCATTGGCCGAGGCCGAAGCCGCGTCAGCCGCCAAGGAACGGTTCATGGCCATTTTGTCCCATGAACTGCGCACGCCGCTCCATGCGATTCTGTCCTGGATCCAGCTTACCCGGCTCAGCCGAGGCTCGCCGGCGCAGGACAAAGTTTATGAGGAGAGCTTGGACGTAATCGAACGAAACGTGGTGGCGCAATCCCAGCTGGTGGAAGACCTGCTGGACCTGTCCCGCCTTTCAGCAGGTCGCGTCGAATTACGTCGCGAACCGACCGACCTTGGCAGGCTCGTCACTGAAGCCATCGAGAGCATCCGGCACGTCGCTCATGCCCGTGACCTCGAGATAATTCCGGAGATTCTCTGCGACGGAGCCCAGGTGAGCGGAGATCCAGACCGGTTAAACCAGATTGTCAGCAACCTCCTGACCAATGCGATCAAATTCACCGGCCCGGGCGGCCGAGTCAGGGTAACGGTTCGCTCCGTCGATGACGACTTCATGGAGATGGTGATTTCCGATACGGGCAGGGGTATCCCGGCCGAGAGCCTGGCCAGGATTTTTGAACCCTTTTTCATGGCCGACACCTCGACGACCCGGCGAGAGAAGGGGTTGGGGTTGGGGCTGGCGATTGTACGGTTGCTGACCGAGGCCCATGGGGGGTCAGTCTACGCCGCCAGCGACGGACCCGGCCAGGGCGCGACGTTCACGGTACGTATCCCGGCGCCACCGGCCAACCTGCTTTCGCCCGCACGGCCGCACCGCTAAGAGATTTCGGAAAACGATCCGTTTTCATGGTCAATGGACGCCCGCCTGCTCGCCGGGATAGAAAAACTCTACCGGCACCTTGGCTCCCGGCGCCAACTGAGGGTCATGCGGCATGGTGACCGCAAACGCGCGGGAGACCATGCCGCGTCCACCGCGTTCGAGATCCACTGCAAAGCACCGGCCCGCCACGTGCACGTTGGCCCGCTCGCAGTCTGAAGGGCAACTCGCCATGAGTTTCAGCTCGTGGTTCCCCTCGGGATGCCCGGACGCACCTATTACTGTCGCCTCGCCAACTTCCATTCCTCTTGTCCTCCGCCCCATCAAAGACGCCGGCCCCTGATTCTTTATTCAGCCGCTCAGCGACCGTCCACGGATGCTTGTCATTCGAACGGCTGAGAAAGTCAATGGGCGATGGCGGGACGCCGCAGCGCCGACGCGTGCGGCCGGTGCTGAGGACGGAAGCCGCGCACGTTCGAGCGTAACCGCTCACAAGCGGCGTAGGCGGTACCGGGTGCGCCGTAGGTGAGGTTTGGCTCAGCCATCAGATGGAACCTTATGCAGCGCACGTCCTTGCGCATACGCCTTTCTACAAGGCCCTGATTAGCCATGTAAATTAAAAATATAATATTTACCAATTTTACGAGTGCGTGACGGACCGCAGGCCCCGAGAAAGCACCCCGATCGGGCCCGGGAATTTCCTTACCCCGTGTGCGAGAAACGCCTAATAGACGCCCTCTGCGTTCAAGCGCAAGGTGCACCTGGAAGAAGAAACCACACTGCCTGGGACCCGCCGGCCGGGTGGCCGGCGGGCGTTTTCTGCCCCAACGGATGGGGCGACTGACTTCGCGGCCGGGACGGTAGACCAGCCATAAGTCTTCTATTGCTTATAGGTTGAAAAATTTACCGTAACTCTGTTGCTCGAACCGTGCCGCGTCCCCCGCTAAGCTGGCCCGAATCGATAACGGTTCGCTGATGCCTTTTAAGGCCGCTTCCCGGCGTAGATAAACCCCGGCGGAGTGAAGCCAGGCGTTTGGGGCCGTAGGGAATGTTTGTTTGATGAAAGGGCGTGGGGTTTGCAGTTTAGCGGTAGGTGTCTATCTCTGTTTTTTTTCCCTGAAAGCATTTGCCGAGGCTGTTCCGCATCTCGTGGTGCGCGCCAAACCGGCGGTCTTGCAGGTCCGGGCGTTGGATGCGCAAGGTAAACCTTTGCAGACCGGAACGGCTTTTTTCATCCGCAATGACGGCACGGCGGTTACCAATTTCCGCATCATCAAAGGCGCGGCGCGCATCATGGCATTAAGCGACGCCGGCGTTTCTTACCCGTGCGAACGGGTGATCAGCAACCCGCCGGAAACAGACTTGGCGGTCCTCAAGTTTTCGACGGTTGATGATGTGCCGTACCTCACGCTGGGAAATACGGTCAAAGCGCGGGAGGGCCAGCGCGTCTTCCTCGTCAGCAACCCCAACGCCTTGTTGGAGAAGGTCTCCGAGGGGATCATCCTCGGGTTTGAGGCGGGCCACTCCGCGGTTGAGATCAGTGCACCGGTTACGCCGGAATCCAACGGCGCCCCGGTATTGACGGAGGATGGCGACGTCATCGGCGTGGCTTTCTATAAGCTCGTGAATGGGCGGCTTCGGAGCTTCGCCATCGCGTCCGAACAAGTGCAAAAGGCGGTTCAGACCATCGTCCAGGGCGCACCGGTGCAGCCTTTTGACGTTTCCGTTGCCGTGCTTGCGACCAGTCCTTACCTCTATGCCCAGGAGCGGGTCCGGTACCAAGCAGCCGCCGCGGCCGGCAACCCTGGCGCCATGGTAAACCTGGGGTGGCTCTACCAGAACGGCCTGGGCGTTGCCCGGGACTACAGCCAGGCCCGCGCCTGGTACGAAAAGGCTGCGGCGGCCGGGCAGCCCATGGGGATGAATAACCTGGGCTGGCTGTACCAGAATGGCTGGGGTGTACCCCGGGACTATGGCAAGGCACGCAACTGGTATCTGAAAGCCGCTGCCGCCGGTAATGCGTTTGCGATGGATAACCTCGGCTATCTGTATGAGGCTGGCTTGGGGGGCGCCCAAGATTACGCCGAGGCTCGCGCCTGGTACGAGAAGGGTGCCGGCGCCGGCAACGGGTACGCTTTGAATCATCTGGGGGCGCTTTATCACGACGGTTGCGGCGTGGCTCAAGATTACGCCAAAGCCTTCCAGTTGTACGAAAGCGCTGCGGGCGCCGGGAATGCCTGGGCCATGACTAACCTGGGATGGCTCTACCAATACGGCCGGGGTGTACCCCAGGATTACGCCCAGGCTCGCGCCTGGTACGAAAAGGCCGCCGCGGCCGACAACGGGCCGGCCATGACCAGCCTGGGCTACCTCTACGGCAAGGGTGTGGGCATCGCGCAGGACAATTTCGAGGCGTTCCGATGGTATCAGAAGGCTGCTGAGGCTGGTGAAACGACGGGTATGGTAAACCTTGGCCTCATGTACCAGCACGGCCTGGGCGTAGGCCAGAACTACGTCGAGGCCCGTTATTGGTATCAGAAGGCTGCTGAGGCTGGTAACACGGCCGCCATGACCAACCTGGGCTACCTTTACAGCGTCGGCCTTGGCGTAACCCGCAATTGCGGTTCCGCCCGGGAATGGTATCAGAAAGCTGCCGCCACCGGGAATGCGCATGCCATGACCAACCTGGGCGGCCTCTACGCGAATGGTCTGGGAGTCACCCGGGATTATGCGAAAGCGCGCGCCTGGTACGAAAAAGCCGCCGCCGCGGGCGAGGTGACGGCTATGCACAGTTTAAGCGACCTGTACGCGAAAGGGCTGGGGGTTGCCCGCAGCCAATCCAAGGCCCAGATCTGGGATCAGAAAGCCGTCGCGGCGGGTACCAACTAAGAAATCCCACAAGCCGAAAAATGCCACGAACGCCACAAATGAAGGGAGATTATCGGCATCTTACACCGGTATCGATATCCGCCCCTCTCTTGCGGTCACGCTACACAAATTAAGAGGGCACCTCACGACGGCATCGGCCCTTCTTCATTTGTGGCATTTTTCCGCTTGTGGCCTTTGTGGCATTCACTTGACTGTCAAAGAAGTGAATCCGGTATCGGCGGCGCTGATTGATCGTGCGTGCGTGTTGCAGGGCGCAGGCAGAAGGTGAAATCAAAAATTTGGTGTGCCGCAGGTTTCGCCGGCATAAAAGAGCAAAGACCATGCGAGAACAACTTCAAGCCCGGCTGGACGTCCTGAAGGCTGAACTGGCGACCGGCCAAGTCAAACTTCGGGAGCTCGAACTACAGCAACTGCGCCTGCGAGAGGTGCTTCTGCGCTTACGTGGCGGCATTCAGGTACTGGAGGAACTGCTCGGACAGTCCAAGGGGCGAGCGCCGGAACCGCCGCGAGGCTCGCCAACCACGGAACGTGAGCCGGACCAACCGGCCCACCCGGAGCGGGAGGGCGGCCCTGGAACTGAAGAGGGCGGTCCTCCCTGAGTGCTTTGAACTGAATGCTTGGAGCAATGCATAAACGCTGGAAAGGAGACGGACTTCACCGCATCCTGACTTTATGAGCGAAAAACCCGCGGTGATAAGTGGTGATCACCTTCGACAAAGTTTGCTCCTCGACCGCCCCTTGCCCTGATGAGTGATGATCACGGCCGGACGATTCAGAAGCAGCTCCTCCTGGCATCGCTACTTTGCGCGCTTCTGCTGACGGCGGGCTATTTCGCATTCGTGAACACCGCTTGGGGACATAAAGTTGATGAAGACGCGTACTTCGGTCGCGAAGTGTTGAGCTGGAAGATCAAAAAGTTAAACCTTGATATCCTCGACCTTGTCGGCAAAACGGCACTGCTGGCAGCGGCCATGGTTCTGCTCGCCATCGCAGCCGTGCGCCGCTCGGCTCTGGTCGGTATACTTGCGGTGGCGGGCTTTGGCGGCGCCGTGGTGGGTGCGGAGATCCTTAAACGCGTGCTGCCGTGGCGGGTGCTGGTGCCTGAAGACGCCAACCTTCAGACGGCATTTCAGGCCGGTACCTACCCGAGCGGGCACGCGACCATCGGCACCTCGTTTGCGATGGGCTTGCTTTTGGTCTCGTCGCCCCGATGGCGATTGTGGTTAACCGTCGTGGGAGGCTGTATCAGCGCAATCTTTGCGGTCGGCGTCCTTTTTGCCGGCTGGCATCGGCCGTCTGACTCGCTGGGAGCCCTGGCGTGGTCCGGGTTCTGCATGACCGTGGCGGCGGCCTTTGCGATCCGGTTGCGAGGCCAGCCGGTACGTGCAATCGCGGATCCGGGCCGTGCGACCCTCAGCAGTGCGGGAATGGCGATCCTCCTTGCCACCGCCACGTGGGTTCTCGCCGCACCCGCGGCGTCCAATAACCCGGGCACCGGCCTTCCATTTTTGTTGCTGGCGTGCCTCATCATCGCGGGCGCATTCTCGTTGATCGCCTGGTACGGCTGGCAACTGCGCGGGATCGATTGGTGCGTCGGCGGAACCGGTAACGGCGGGTAAACCCGGCGGTGCCCAAACCATGAGTTGCAGGCTTCACTTTTGTCGTTTGTGCGGGGGCTTGCCGCGGAGGGACTCATTTGCCAACGTGGGCCCTGCCATCAGCGAGCTTCAGCGGGTCCACTTCGTTGAATGCATGTCCGAAGGTTGCAACAATGCAGAGTTCGGTGATACACCCGAAGGCGCTGTCCGGGCCTG
Source organism: Verrucomicrobiota bacterium (assembly GCA_019243005.1). Taxonomy (GTDB): domain Bacteria; phylum Verrucomicrobiota; class Verrucomicrobiia; order Chthoniobacterales; family JAFAMB01; genus JAFBAP01. The sequence continues at coordinate 8,884 of JAFAUY010000372.1, forward strand.
GAACGCGGCAAATCCTGAAAACGGCACCAACCCGAGGCGCCAAGATGCGCCGCCGACCTTCCGGGATTGAATCGAACGCGCCGGCGCGTCCGACCGTACTCTCCAGCCATGCCTGACTGCGACCGGCGGTTCGCACCCAGGCCGGCCGGCCGGCCGTTGCACGTTTTTTCCGATACGTCCGATACCTCGCCGTTTCGCGTAAAGCAGACGCTATGGAAGTCATTGAAAAATCCATCGAAACCGACGTTCCCGTCGGAACCGCCTACAATCAGTGGACCCAATTTGAGGAGTTCCCGAAATTCATGGAAGGAGTCAAAGAGGTGCGCCAACTCGATGACCGGCGCTTGCATTGGAAGGCGCAGGTTGGGGGTAAGGAGAAGGAGTGGGACGCGGAAATCGTCCAGCAGATTCCCGATCAGCTCATCGCCTGGCGCAGCACCTCGGGGGCGTCCAATGCGGGTGAGGTGCGCTTCGACAAGGCCCCGGGAGGCAAAACCCGGATTACCCTGGTCCTCACCTACGAGCCGGAAGGGGTCGCCGAGCATGTCGGCGGCGCACTGGGAGCGGTTTCGCGGCGGGTGGAAGGTGATTTAAAGCGCTTCGCGGAATTTATCGAAAAGCGCGGCCGGGAAAGCGGCGCCTGGCGCGGCCAGATTTAAGGTTCGGCGTTCGCGGGTTTGGCATTCGGGGTTCGGAGGCGTCGAATAACTGGCTCTGATCTTTCCGCGGAAGACGGCGGCAAAGGAGAGAGCGATCCAGAAATTCGGAACTTGACGCCGGGCTCCGGCCCCCACGCTGCCGCTCCGAACGCCGAACTCTACCCGTTACCCACGTGTCGTGGCAGGCTGATTCTGAAAGTCGCGCCCGGGCCGGGAGCCATCCAGATCTGGCCATGGTGGGCTTCAACGACCGATTTCGCGATGGCGAGTCCAAGTCCCGTACCGCCCTGTTTGCGGAACGTCACGAACGGCTCGAAAACCCGATCGCGCACTTCGGGAGGGATACCCGGCCCGTTGTCGTGGACGGCGATCTGCAGGGATTCACCTTCGTCCCAGAAGCGCAAGTGGATTTCGCCGTCCCTGCGCACGGCTTCAAAGGCGTTTTTGAGCAGGTTAGCCAGGCACCGGGTGATTCGCGCCTGGTCCATCCACAGCGACGCACGCGATTCCTGGTCCACCGTGACCCGCACCTTTGATGCCCGGATCTGACCGAGAATGGTCTCGTCCAATTCGCTGAGCATCTGGGCAGCCGAGGTCTGGCCCAGGCGCAAAGTTGTCTTTCCTCGGGCAAAGTCGAGCAGTTCCTCGGTCATTTGTACCATCCGCTGAATGGAGGACCGGGCGATTCCGGTCAGGGTCTTGGTACGATGATCGTTGCTGTCGCGTTCCAGGTAATCAACGCACGACACGATCGCAGCCATCGGGTTTTTGAAATCGTGAATGACCGAACTGATCATGGTACCTAACAGCGTCAGCCGCTCGTTGCGCAGGACTTCCTCCAGGTAGCGGGCGTTGGTCGAGCGCAACCGTTCCACCACCACTTTGGTGAAGGTCAACGGCAGCACCCGGGGCGCCTTTTCCATGAGCAGATCCAGCGTCTCCCGGTCGATTTCGCCGATCAAGGTCGGCTCCAAGGCGGTGGCGGTGGCGGACCGGGGGCCTCGATCGACCACGGACAATTCGCCAAAAAAATCACCCGCTTCGAGCACGGAAAAGACCTCCGGCTGCCCTTGCCGTCCTCCTAGCCCGGAAATCTGCACCCGGCCACTTCCGATCAGGAGCAGCGTGCTTCCGGGGGCGCCTTCTTCAACGATCACGGCGCCCGGCGGGTACAGTTTTTCCGCGATCTGGACCGAACGCAATAAACTGTCCGGAACGCCTGTAAAAACCCTGTTCTGCACAAAAACTTCGTTCATCGCACTGAAGTGCTCGCGGCACCGGGGGCGAGCTTGACCCGGCGCCCGCGGCGTCAGCCGATCGTGGCCGACTTTACCCCGGATGCAATCTCAAAAAGTTGTTTATACCGTTTGCCGGAAATGCGTTTCGAATTGAGCAGGGCTCGCCCCAGAGAGACATCGTTCCTTTCGGAACGCATTTTCGACAAACGGCATGGTTCAAAAACGTTCCGTCCAAACGCGCAGGGCATATTTTGCGGCCGCCACCTGTGCGGCCGCTTGCGCGACCGGCGAGGGGATTTTTTCCCACCGGACCTCACCGGCCAAGCCGTTTGCGAACGTTTCCAGCAAGCCCGATGGCGTCATCACCCCTTGCACGCTGCCCTGCAAGAGAAGGCCGCGCCGGTGCCGCCGGAGGGCGGCTCCGGCGACTTTGCGCCCCTCTGACCGAAGGTCGGCGACGACCGCCCGCGCGAAACACGCGTCCGAGGCGACCGGATCGGGTTCGGATACCTGATCCACGGACACCCCGAAACGGCGCAACCCGCCGGCGATGGTTGCGTGCACCGCCCGATAGATCGCGTCATTTGGCCGGGAGCCGCTTACCCCCGCCGGTAAGATCAGCGAATAAGTAAAGTCACCCGCATGCTCCACCAAGCCGCCGCCAGTCCAACGGCGTACCATATCCCAGCCGGGATAGCAGGCCGCCACGCCATCGTATCGGCTGAAATAGCCGAGCGAGACGCTTTGACGTTCCCAGCAATACCGGCGCAGCACGGGGAGGGCCGTATCGCCTTCCGCCGCCACGCCCATCAACAGCAGCACTTCGTCTACCGCCATATTCAATGCGGCCGGCCGGGGCTCCAGATCATCGATGCAGCAAAGTCGTTCCAAAAACATCGTGCTTCAGGTCCGAAGGTGCGTGAGAAGCCCGCGTTAATCAACGTCATCCACCGCCTCTCGCCCAACCTCCAGAGCCAGAATTACGCGGCGTCGAATGGCCGGGGGCGAACCGCCCCTAATCGTGCGTCTGCGTCTTGCGTTCGATCCGGAGGTCCGGTACCCTGGTGGCCTTTATGGCAAAAGTTGTCCTCGGGAAGGGCTTGGGTGCGTTAATCA
>JAFAUY010000450.1 GCA_019243005.1 Verrucomicrobiota bacterium
GCATCCAGCGCATCTACTCGAACGAATCGGTCAGTTCGCTTTTCGAAATTAACGCTAGTTAGGGATCAAGGATCATCATCAACCATGGCGCAACAAGTAAGGTTAAACGTGCAGAAGCGAACCGAGATCGGTCGCAATGCAGTCAAAAAGGTTAAGGCGGCCGGTTTTGTGCCGGGCATCTTGTACGGGCCCAGGCAACAGCCGGTTCCCTTGAAGGTGGACGGCCGCGAGTTGAAGTCCGCTCTGGCCCATGCCGCCAGCGAGAATATCCTGGTCGAACTCGATTTTCAGGATGGCCAGGTGGACGGCCCCGCGCTCGCGCTGATTCAGGAGGTGCAGCATCACCCGCTTAAGCGGGACCTGGTCCACATCGATTTTCATGCGGTCTCGGCCACGGAAAAGGTTACGGCCGAAGTGCCGATCGAAGCCGTCGGCGAATCAATCGGTGTGAAGACCCGCGGCGGCCTGCTTGAGCATACCTTGCGCAGCCTTGAGGTCGAATGTTTGCCGAGAGATTTGCCCGCCAGCATCCGCGTGGACGTCTCCGGCCTCGACATCGGAAGCTCATTGCACGTACGGGAATTGCCGCTTCCTGCCGGCGTAACGGCCGTCACGGATGCCGACCTCACCGTCTTCTCCGTCCTTGAATCGCGCGTGGAACAAGAGGGGGCTGGCGCTGCTCCTGCGGAAGCACCGACCGCTCCCGAAGTCATCACCGCCAAGAAGGACGAGGACTCCAAAGAAGGCGCCGCTTCCTGATAACGCGGCATGGCCGAGGTGCGGTTGGTGGCCGGGCTTGGCAACCCGGGACGCGAGTACGAGCAAACCCGGCATAACGTCGGGTTCATGGTGCTGGATTACCTGGCCCGGCGCCATGGTCTCGCTTACTCGAATTCCGCCAGTTGGTCGTGCCAATGGTGCCGTTGGGACGACGCGTTGCTGATCAGACCTCTCACCTACATGAACCGAAGCGGCAACGCTCTGAGCGCGGTCAGCCGGTATCATAAGATCGCGTCCGACGAAATGCTGGTGGTCGTTGATGACGTGGCCCTCCCGCTGGGAAGGCTCCGCCTGCGCGCAAGCGGCAGCGACGGCGGTCACAACGGCCTGCGCTCGATCATCGCCCATTTCGGCGAAAATTTTGCCCGGTTGCGGATCGGGGTAGGCGCCGCGGCCGGGGCAGACCAGTTGGTGGAACACGTCCTGAGCCGTTTCCGGCGTGAGGAGCACGACCAGGTCGCACGGGCCGTGACGCGGGCGGCCGACGCCGTGGAACATACCCGGACCCACGGGATTACCGCCGCGATGACTTTATTTAACCGAGCAGAAGATAGTTGATTACACTATGAAAAAGCGTTATGAATGTCTGATGGCGCTCGATACGCGCGGCCAGGAAGACAGCGTAAAAGACATCGTTGAGCGTTTGGAGGGCGAATTCAACAAAGAAGGTGCTCAGGTCGAACAAGTCCAGAAAATGGATAAACGTTCCCTGAGCTACACGCCCCGCCACCTCGATTCGGCGTACTACGTCAACTTCGTGTTTACCGCCGATTCCGGCCTCGTCAGCAAACTGCAGAACAAGTTTAAGCTCGATCCCGTCGTATTCCTCCAGCATTATCAGAAGCTGCCCGCGAAAGCCCAGAAGACCCCTGCCGAATAAACCGTCAAATCACTCGTTATGGCCGCCTACTTCAATCGTGTCCTGCTCATGGGGAATCTTACCCGCGACCCCGAAGTTCGTTACACCCCGAAAGGAACGGCGGTCACCGACATCGGAATCGCCATCAACCGGGTGATCGGGGGCGAGGAAGGTGAACGCCGCGAAGAAGTCACGTACGTGGACGTCACCCTCTGGGGCCGGCAGGCCGAGATCGCCCAGCAATACCTGACCAAAGGCCGGGGCGTCTTTATCGAAGGCCGGTTGCAGCTGGATACCTGGGACGACAAGCAAACCGGTCAGAAGCGCTCCAAGCTTCGGGTTGTGGGCGAGAACATGCAAATGCTTCCGGGACGCGGCGCACCTGTACCCGCCGCTGAAGGAGAACACGCCGAGCCGCCCACCGGCGGTTCCGCCGGTGCCAACCCGCCGTCGGCCCGGCGGAGTGGCCCTGCACCGCGCCCCCAGCCGGCCCGGGATCCCGACCTGGATGCCGAGCCCGACGATATCCCATTTTGATCTAGGATGATTTAGCAGTGTAAAGTTTGATCGGTGGGAACCTACGTAAACCGCTCACCATCAAGCACTTTTCGACTAAAAGGCCTCCGTTAAGAGAGGCCTTTTTCTTAGGTAACATTGGTTTCTGATGAAGGGTTTTATCTGGTGTTAAGGTGATTCGTATTGCTCTCAGGGAGAGCCGCTTGTTATACTGTTCCTGGTCAAGTGGCTCACGTCCGACTGCACACGGCTGTTTTTTCGACCGGAGAGCGGTTTCCGGTTCTGCTCGACCACGAGACGGGACAGCCGGTGATCCTCCCGACGCGTTACGTCGTGGATGCGCGGCGGGAGTTCCGCCAAACCGGAACCATCGCAAAGCAGTTGCGCGTTATCGGCTGGTTTTACCATTGGGCGCAGGCGCAAGGCATTGACCCCGAACAGCGCCTTCGATTCGGGCCGGCTTTTGATTACGCGGAGGTGCTTGGGTTCTGCCGGTTTCTTCGCGCCGGTCGAAAGGACAAGGTGATTGCCTCTTTGGCCGACGGACCTCACGTGCTTCGGCCGAACACGTTCAACGCGTACCTTGCCGAACTGGAAGCCTTCCTGATTTGGGCCATGGAGACGCAGGGGCTCGGGGGAGCCTCAGAGCCTGCTCGGGCCGCGGCACGCACGGCATTGCGCCGCCTGTTTCGCAGCCAAAGGCTTAGCGCGTTGCCCTCGCAGAAAAAGTACGCCCTGAGCGACGAGGAGTTGACGCGGCTCCTGGCCATCGTTGACCCGCGGAGTGCGGACAACCCGTTCAACGCTCAAACGCGTCACCGCAATTACCTCATCATCCGCCTCCTGCTCGAAACCGGATTGCGGCGCGGCGAACTGTGCAAATTACGCCTGGAGGACCTCATGCTGCACGGCGGTTCGCCATACCTCAAAGTGGTGCGGAGCCCCGATGACCCGCACGACCCGCGACGCCATGAGCCCCAGGTCAAAACGCTGAATCGGTCGGTCCCGGTCTCCAGGCCCTGTGCGCTGGCGTTAACGGTGTACGTGCAAAAGCACCGTGGTCGCGCGCGGCACCCGTACGTTTTCACCAGCACCCGCGGCGGCCGGCCCATCTGGACGGGCGCCCTCAACGAGGTGCTTGAGCAGGTCGTGTCGGCGCACCCGCCGTTTGCCAGCAAATTAAGTCCGCACGGGCTGCGCCACACGTTCGCCACGCGGCTTAAAAATGCGAGCCAAACCTCGGCCCTGAGCGGCCCCGATTTTGATCGGGCGTTGAACTTCATCATGGGGTGGACGGAGAACAGCGCCCAAGCAGCGGTTTACACGCGCGCCTACGTGGAGACGCGCGCGGACGAATTGGTTCGGGTGATGCACGAGGGCTTGCGCGGCCTTCAAGGCAGCCC
>JAFAUY010000409.1 GCA_019243005.1 Verrucomicrobiota bacterium
CGTGCATCCCAAGGTTGTGCACATGCACGTGGTCACCGGGAGCGATCGGCTGGGTGGCGAAGCCGATGATCTGGTTGTACTTGTGCACGGGTGCGCCGGCAGGGATGGCGCGGGTAGCGACCTTGTGCCCCGCCGGCACCGCCTGCCGCAACCGCACCCCTTCGCCTTCGAGCGTTGTGCCTGTGGGCAACTCACCTACCGCGATCACCACGTCGTCAGAGGGGTGAAGCCTGACCGTCCGGGCGACGGGCTGTTCCGTTAGAATCGATTCCATATGCATTACGTGCGCATGTAAGTGTGAGCGTTGGAGCGCCCCCACGCGCATGGATTAACCGGGAATGTCGCTCCAAACAAGGTGGTCGCCGTCGGCGACGTAGACGGGACCCCCCGTCCGGAGCGTCGGTGTGTGGGGCCTTTCAACCCACGCATTAGGCGATACCGACTGGGTGAAACGTTCGTCGTAGAGTTCAAAATCCTGTGGTAAACCGAGGAGGCGGATCATAGCGGGGGGGCAACTTGGAGCGGCAGGCAGCGTTCCGGCCGCCACTCAGGAGCATAGCCAGAATGGTTCTGGTGCAAAATTCAAAAAAGGGCAATGCGCGGATTGGGTTGCCCTGGGAGAAAAGGGGATCACTCGCCCGCCAAATGGGGCCGAAAATTGAAATGCGCACCAGAACCCTCTAGAAGGCGCAACGCCAAGCATCACGTTGCTCATCTACCCCAGTTGTATCGGATCTGCGGCGGGACGGTTTACGTCTATAAAGGTCCTGCGGGTCATTCGCAAGGCGTCCACTGGTACTTTTATCTGGCAGGTCGGGACCCGGTAAAGGCTTTCGGACCCGCAAAGCCGCGCTTGAGCAAGACCGCAAAAGGTTAGCAACCTGCTCTTAGAGCGCCCGTACTTCACCCGGTTGAAAGGAGGCAGGCTCCACGGCAAGCGGGTTCCTGAGCGGCTCCCCAAATGCCGGGGCGACGATTTCAAACAGATCGCCGGGTTTGGTTACGATCCCTTCGGCAACGGACAGCGTGGCCGTACCCAGAAAGTGCACGTGCACATCACCGGGCTGCCGGAAAAGGTTGTACTTGAAGTGGTGGAACTCGAGGTTTTCAAGGGAATGACACATGTGCGCTTCTCCGGAAAGGAACTCGCGTTCGAAGATGATTTCGTCACCACGATGAATCCTGCTGAGCCCAGTGACGCGCTCGGGCAGGCTGCCGACCCGCAGTTCCGGTCCGCACGACGCCCGCCGCAGCTTGGAATGGGCTAAGTAAAGGTAGTTGCGCTTTTCCATTACGTGATCCGAAAATTCGTTGGCCAGGCAGAACCCGAGGCGGTACGGAACCCGATCTGGCCCGACGACGTAGAGGCCGGCGATTTCCGGTTCTTCGCCACCGTCTTCGCCGAAGTTCGGGATCAGCAATGGTTCACCAGAAGCGGCCAGATGAAAGCCATTGCCCTTGTAAAACCATTCGGGCTGCACGCCCGGTGTGCGGCTTGGCGGTTTACCCCCTTCCACTCCCCAGCGGAACATCCGCATCGAGTCTGTCAGTTCTTGCTCGGTCTGTTGGGAAGCGTGGTGCATCTGGTCGCGGGCGGACGCGCTGCCCAGGTGAGTGAGCCCGGTCCCGGAAAGTAAGCAATGCGCCGGGTCAGGGTGATCCAATGGCGCGAGCACATGCACTCCGGCGTTCCGCAAAAATTCCGGGTAGGGATGTTTCGTTCGGGTCCGACAACCGTCCACAAACTCCCCCAGGGGCTTGGCTGCAGAGATCGCCGCCAAAGCCAGCGTGTACGTGCGGTCATAGCCGTCCAGCACGCGCATGTGGCTGCCAGATCCGACGACGCCAACTCGGCGGACGTTGTCCTCCATGAACTGAATGAGGCGCATGACCATCAATTCCAACCGTAAAAGCATAAACTCGTGATCATATTGCGTCCACACTGTAAAACCGGGTCAAACCCGAGCTTTCCTGCAGGCAAGCCCATTGAGCGACGGATTTTCAAAATCTGCTTCGAATG
>JAFAUY010000071.1 GCA_019243005.1 Verrucomicrobiota bacterium
GGCGCCGGCCGGACGCAAGCCCCTGATTTCACGGGTAACGATTGATGACGAGGCCACGCTCGCTGATCATGGGACACCCCTATGGACCTTTACACCCTCACCAACACCAACGGAGTGGAAGCTCGGGTAATCAACTACGGCGCCCACCTTGTCTCGCTGAAAGTTCCCGATCGAAACGGCCGGTTTGCGGACGTGTTGCTCGGTTTCGATCGGCGGGAAGATTACGAGCAGCCCAATCCTTACTTCGGGGCGATCGTCGGCCGGTACGCCAACCGTATCGCCGGAGGCCGGTTTACCCTGAACGGCATCAACTACCAGCTGGCCACCAACGATCGCGGCAACCACCTCCATGGCGGGATCCGTGGTTTCGATAAGGTTTTCTGGCAAGGTCAACCTTCCGAGCCGGCAGGGCGCGGCTCAGGCGTCACCCTGACTTACCTGAGCCAGGACGGCGAGGAAGGGTACCCCGGAACCTTAAAGGCAAAGGTCACCTACGTTCTTAACGACAAAAACGAGCTCGAAATCCGTTATCAAGCGACCACCGACCAGCCGACCATCATCAATCTAACCAACCACGCTTATTTCAACCTGGCCGACGGGGGCCAGGGCACCATCGTCGATCACGTCCTGATGATTGCAGGCAGCCGGTTTACTCCAACGGACAAGGCCTCCATTCCCACCGGCGAAATCGCGAGCGTACACGGCACCCCGTTTGACTTCACCAAACCCACCCCCATCGGCGCAAGAATCCAGGAGGATAACGAGCAGCTTGCGTATGGCCGCGGCTATGATCAAAACTGGGTTCTCGACAAAATTAGCCACGAGCTTTCGCTGGCCGCAACCGTTCACGACCCGGCTTCGGGACGATTTATGGAAGTCTTAACCACGCAGCCCGGAATTCAGTTTTATTCGGGGAATCAACTCGACGGCTCAGTCCTGGGTAAACACGGCATCGCCTACCAATTCAGGTCAGGACTCTGCCTTGAGACCCAGCATTTTCCTGATTCACCGAACCAACCGTCGTTTCCCTCAACTGTCCTGAACCCGGGATCGACTTACACCCAGACCACCGTATACCGTTTCTCGGTCAGGTAAGGAAGGTTTGATCCGCAATCCGTCTTAGTCGTCGCTGGTCGGCAGGTCGCCGAGGCTGCACGCGCCTTGCTCAATCTTGGTCTCAAGCGCGATCCGCAACTCTTCCGCTTTGGCCTTGCTGGCCGCTTTCGCTTTGCTAGCCGCCTCAGATTGCTCCCCCTGATTTTCCGGTTTCTCCTCGTGCGTTACGTCTTTGTCCATAAAGCCATTCTCCTCCTTATCTGCCGATCTTGCATTACCAAAGCATGAGAACCGTGATCTCTAAAGAAAACCACCCTCGGGCCGCCACCTTACGCCGTTCACCGGGTCCATCACGGTTCCCGCTCCTTTTTCTTTACCTCTTTCACGGCGTTCCGGTACCAGCGTCCGGTTTGAAACCGGACAAAAAAGCAGGTCGTTTTAATCACTTCCTCCAGGATTTTGGCCGCGAAGACGCCGAAAAACCCGAAGGGAGCAAGCAGTCCCAGACCGATCGCGGCCGGCAAGCCGACCGCGTACGTACCCGCCAGGTTGCCGATGAGGACAAAGCGGGTGTCACCGCCGCTTGCGAGCACGCCGTTCCCGAGCACGCTGCTGAGAACTTTGACCGGCTGCGTTGCGGCCATCAGGATCACCCCCCAGAACGCCAACTGCAGAACCTCCCGGCCCACCTTCGGATAAAGGACCGACAGCAGGGTGCCGGAAGCTGCGTACAAGCCGCCGAGCACCACGGCGGTGATCAGGCCGAATCGGATGGTCTGCCAGGCGTTGGCTTTGGCGGCTTTAACCGAGCCAACGCCTAAAGACTGACCGATGACGGCGACTGCGGCAGGCCCAAAACCGGCGGAAACCACGATGAAAATGTTTTCCAGTGACATCGAGATCTGGCTGGCCGCGAGCGCCGTGGTGCCCAAGTGCGTAAAGACGATCGTGTAAATGAACGTGCTGGTACCCCAAAGGACTTCCGACAACGCTATCGGTGCGGTGAGCCGGACCAGCTGCCGGCCCGTCGCGATGATTTTCGAGCCCCGTACCGGCCAAAGCCAGGTGAGCTGCTTTTTGCTCGTGTAAAGAAGGACGACCAACGCCAGGCACCGGCAGCTTTGTGAAATGAGGGTCGCCAGGCCGGCCCCCGCAACGCCGAATTTCGGGACCGGTCCGAAGCCCAGGACCAGGATAAAGCCGAGCACGGTATTCAGCGCCACGGCGCTGCCGGTAATGACCATCGGCGTCCGGGAATCATCCAATGAGCGGAAGACGGCGCTCGTTACCGCACTCAGGATCATCGGCGCCGTCGAAACCGCGTACAGTTGAAAGTAGCTCTTGGCGTTCTCGGCCAGCGTCGGGTCTGCACCCACCAATTGGAGGATGGGGTGGGAAAGGGCGACGAATGCGATCGCCGTAAACAGGCCGAGGATCCCGGAAAGCACCTGGCCTGACATCGCGATCCGCGACACTTCGTCCATATCTTTGCGTCCGAAAGCCCGAGCCACCATCACTCCGGCGCCGACGCCCGCTGACGCATACAGTAACAGCGCGATGGAAGCGATGCTGTTGGACAGCCCGACGCTGGCCACCGCACCCGCACCCAGGTAGCCGACGATGACCTGATCGATAAAGTTGAACCCCATCTGGAAAACCGACTCCAGACTGATGGGCACGGCCAGACGGATGATCTTGCCCGGATCGCCGCGTGGATTTACCCCCGTTCCGGCTTGATCCGCTCGGTTAGAAAAGGACGGTTGTTGCTTCTGTGTCAATTCAGCCAAGGGGGAGGATCTGAATACCGGGTTCTCGTTTCCAAGACGCCGCGTGGTTGCTGGTTATTCGATTGTCCCTCGCCGCTTGGATTCAAGCGGCATACCGTGGGCACGGCAGAGAAAGGAATCGCCCGGCGCCACGGCGGAACACGGCGACCACGGCGCATCCACCGAAAAGGACGATCATCCGCCGCCCACCCTGGCCTGCTGCCATCACCGAGGACCTGCAGGGGCGGCGGATCCACAGAGAACGCAGAAAAGAGAAAACGTCCACAGATTAGGCAGATTACACCGATTAAGGGCAGACCGGCGGGAAGACGACCTCCGGCTT
>JAFAUY010000242.1 GCA_019243005.1 Verrucomicrobiota bacterium
CGGATGGCCGGGGAAGTAATCTGAACATCCGACACCTGGAACGTCATCCCGATCACAAACGAAAAGTAGGTAAAATCCAGAAAGTCCGGTCTTTTTGTGTTGGGAAACTCGAGCCCATCGCCGGGTTCGCCGTCGCGATCGTCCCCGTCGTTTTTCCAATAATAGAGGTGCGCGTAGTGCAGGGCGAAAATCGTGTGCAGGAGCGTCCAGGAGCAGACCACGGTTCCGATCGCCAGCAGGATGTGCGTCAGGAAAACCCGGCCATGGAACGCCTTGGCGGTAGCCAGCACGCTGACCACGGCCGCCAGGCTGGCCAGCGCACCGGCGATCACGACGGAGAAAATGGCGATGCGGCTGGTGTCCTGAATTTTGGCAGTCCGCACCGCGGTGAGCGCGTCAGACGTGATGATCCGCAGCCATGAGAGCGCGAGGGTGGTAAGGGCAAAACTGTTCCAGACGGTGATTAACTGCACCTCACGCGACAAACGCCCCAAGGTGCCGACGGCAACGACCACGGCGACCACCAACGCGGCCAGGACCCGATGCCGGGCGTCATCGTGTTTTGGCAGGGTGTTTTTGGATAAAAGGTTTGTGGGCATGGTCAGGCCGCGTGGACCAGCGCACTCGCTTTACGGTAGACCTCCGGCAAATTGAGGGGTGAAGCGCCGTCACTTAAAACGTTCACGTCAACCCGCAGTTCTTCGGCGATGATTTTGCGGATCCGGTCCACGTGCAGATTCTTCCGGTCCAAACGGTTTTGGCTGGCCCAGCGTGCAGCGGCGACGATCAGGCTGGAAACCTGCTCGGCGGTAAGCTTCTCGGTGTTAATGATGATATCGAAATCGCTGTGGTCGTTAATGTCGAGTCCGTAGAGCTCCAGGTACCTTCGACGGTTCTGTTCGTCGCGCTGCAAGGTGCGGTAGAGCACCGCTTCGTAGCTGGGAGCCTTGTCCTTCTCGCGCTGGTAGATGCGGCTGGCCCGAGTCTCCAGCGGGGCCTGCAGCCAGACCCGGAGATCGGCGTCAACCAGCCAGGCCGCCAGACGCGAGCCGACCACCACCCGCGGCCGCAACGACGCCCGGATCAGGTTCAGGTCCGTTAAGAAATCAAATACGTGCGTTTCTGATGCCTGCCGCTGGATTTCTTCAAAAGCCACTCGCAGGTCACGCGCCAGATCGCGGAAGGTGTAGTTGACGACCGTCAGCCCGAGGGTTTGACCGACGTTCCGGGTGGCGGTGGTGTTACCACACCCGCTGTGGCCGGAGATGGCGATGCGTAAGGGAGAAAAATTGGTTTCCACGGCGAAATTGTTACGCAACCGGCGGAGAGGCCATCACCGCGGGGAAGCACCGCTGGCGGGCGCGCATGCTTGCAGAGGCATCAACCCGGCTTTGGCATGATCGCTTTGCAGAAACCAGCGGTAGATTCGTTCAATGCCTTCCCTCAGGCCGATGGTGGGGCGCCAGCCCAAGGCCAGGAGACGCGAAGTGTCGAGCAATTTTCGGGGCGTGCCGTCGGGTTGGCTCGGGTCAAAAATCAGCGAACCCTGAAATCCGACCACATCGCAAATCAACTCGGCCAACTCACGAACGGTCACGTCCTGGCCCGAACCTACGTTGATGATCTCGGGAGAGTCGTAGTTTTCCAGCAAAAAACGCAAGGCATCCGCCAGGTCGTCGGTGTGCAAAAATTCCCGCCTCGGCGTACCGGTCCCCCAAACCACCACGTCTGCGCGGCCGGCGGCCTTGGCTTCATGGATCTTACGGAGCAACGCGGGCAGCACGTGCGACGTTTGCAGGTCAAAATTATCCTCCGGCCCATAGAGGTTGGTCGGCATCGCCGAAATGAAATTGGCGCCATACTGCCGGGCATACGCCTGGCAAAGCTTGATGCCGGCGATTTTCGCGATCGCATAAGGCTCGTTGGTCGGTTCCAGCGGGCCGGTCAGCAGCGATTCCTCCCGGATCGGTTGTTCGGCGAACTTCGGGTAAATACAGGAACTGCCCAGGAAAAGAAGTTTTCGGACGCCGCTCTCGTGACTGGCCGAGATAAGGTTGTTCTGGATCTCCAGGTTCTGAAGCAGGAAATCAACCGGGTCTCGGTCATTAGCCTGAATGCCGCCGACCTTCGCTGCCGCCAGGACCACCAACTCCGGCTTTTCCTGCCGGAAAAAGCGATAAACGGCCCCGCGCTCGCGCAGGTCCAACTCGGCACGGGTACGGGCGATGATGCGACGATAGCCGTGCTTTTGCAGGTTGCGTACGACCGCGCTTCCCACCAGCCCGCGGTGGCCAGCCACAAAGATCGACTCGGTCTGCATGAGGTGGGTTAGCTAATCCCTTTCCGGAGCGGCGTCAACGACCTCCGGTGCCCGGTTTTGGTTTCGGGGTTCCGTGATGTATGGTGAAAGCCTTCCCAACCTATGAATGTCGAGTTTGATCCGGTCGAGGAAGTCCTGGAAGATGTCCGGCAAGGCAAACTGGTCATCGTGACGGATGACGCCCAGCGGGAAAATGAGGGTGACCTCATTCTGGCCGCAGAAAAGGCCTCGCCGTCGTTGATCAGCTTCATGATCCGGTACACGTCGGGCGTGATCTGCGTGCCGATGACCGGCGAGGACCTGGATCGGCTGGAGTTGCCGCTGATGACGGTTCGCAACACCGAATCGATGCGCACCGCCTACACCATTTCCGCGGACGCACGCGACGGCGTCACGACCGGGATCTCAGCGGCCGACCGGGCTCGGACGATCCAATTGCTGGCTTCCCCGGGCACCCGTCCGGAGGAACTGGTCCGGCCGGGCCACGTGTTTCCTCTGCGTTACCGCCCCGGTGGCGTGCTGCGGCGCGCGGGCCATACCGAAGCGGCCGTTGACCTGGCCCGTCTGGCCGGCCTGCGCCCCGCCGGGGTACTGGCCGAAGTCGTTAATGATGACGGCACGATGGCGCGTCTTCCGGATCTGATCGAGTTCAAGAAACGGCACGGCCTGAGGATGTGCTCCATCGAGAGCCTCATTGCTTACCGCCGCCTGCGCGAGAAACTCGTTAGGCGCGAGCAGATGGCGCCCTTGTCGACCGATTACGGCGACTTTCAACTGCACCTCTATCGTTCCGTGGTCGACGACATGCATCACCTCGCGCTGGTGAAGGGCAATGTGGTCAGCGAACGGCCGACCCTGGTTCGGGTCCACAGCGAATGCCTCACCGGCGACGTCTTCGGGTCCCGCCGCTGCGATTGCGGCAACCAGTTGCATACCGCGCTCAAACAAATTCACGAAGCCGCCTGCGGCGTGCTGGTCTACATGCGACAGGAGGGACGCGGCATCGGCCTGGCTGCCAAGATTCATGCCTACAAATTACAGGAAGCCGGCTTTGATACCGTGGAAGCCAACGAACGGCTGGGTTTCCCTACCGACCTGCGCGAGTACGGCCTTGGTGCGCAAATCCTGGTCGACCTCGGCGTGCGCGACATCCGCCTGTTAACCAACAACCCCAGGAAAGTCGTCGGGCTGCAGGGCTACGGCCTTAACATCGTCGAGCAGGTGCCCATGAAAATCGTGCCCAACCCGTTTAACGAACGGTACCTGGAAACCAAACGGCTCAAAATGGGGCACCTCCTCTGAAAAATGCCATAAATTCCAAAAATGGAAACATGCCACAACTGAAAGTCCCTTCTCGGCGGCATTCTTGGTGTTCTCCGGCCCGTGGCGCTGGGCCAATGCTATGAATGGCAGAAACAGGAGAATGCTGTGAATGCCGCCGGACCCTCTTCCGTTTGTGGCATTTTTGGCATTTTTCCACTTGTGGCATTTAGTTGCGGGTCCGGCCATTAGGCGTATCGTCACCCACCCATGGCGACGGAACTGCCTCCACGACCGGTCTCCACCTCGCTCGCGCACCGCTTAGCCATCGTGGCGAGCGAGTACCACGAGCAATACGTGGACGGCTTAATCCGCTCAGCCCGCCGGGAACTGGAGACGATCGCACCCGCCGCGACCCTGGACGTGTTCCGGGTTCCGGGCTCATTTGAGATCGCGCTGGGCGTTGATCGCGTTGCTGCGTTGCAGGAACCGGACGCGATCCTCGCGTTTGGCGTGATTTTTGATGGGGAGACCTTGCACGCCACATTGATCGCCGAGGCCGTGACGGCAAGTTTGCTGCAGACCAGCATCCGGCACGCCCTTCCCGTTCTCCACGAAATCCTGGTGGTAAAAACGCACGAGCAGGCGCGTGCCCGGTGTTTGGACGAGAAACTCAACCGGGGCGTCGAGGCGGCGCGCGCCACCGTCCGGATGCTGGGCGCTCTGGCCGAGGTTGCGGTAAGGAAAAAGTAGTATGGGCAAACGTCGAGAAGGTCGCGAAGTCGCGCTCCAACTCTTATTTCATTGGGACTTGAACCGGCACGAGCAACTCACCGAGGAAAACCTTGCCCGCTTCTGGACCCTTCGCACCGTCGCGCCCGGCCTGAAAGAGTTTGCCGTGCAACTTGTCCAGGGGGTGATCCTGCACCAGGCGGACATTGACGAAAGGATTACGCGCTACACGGCTAATTACGAACTTAAGCGCATCTCTGCGGTTGACCGGAACATTCTCCGCATGGCGATTTATGAGATGTGGCACGTGCCGGACGTGCCGCCGGTCGTCGCCATCAACGAGGCGATCGATATCGCCAAAAAGTTCGGCACCGAAGAGTCCAGCCGGTTCGTGAACGGCGTTTTGGACCGCGTCAAGATGGACCTGAAGCGACCATTGCGCACCTCGCTCCCGGCCAAGGGAGCACAAACCGGCTGAGGCGGGTAACGAGGCGAATCCACGCGAATCCGGGTATAAGGCAATTCTATGGCGTTTGGTTTCTTTCGAAACATTATCGACCGATTCGCCGGGAAAGCGGTGGATTGGGACGAGTTGGAGGAGATGTTGATTCGCTCGGACATCGGCGTGCCGATGACGCTGCAGATCGTGAGTGACCTGCAGAAGCGGTCCGACCAGGTGACGGCGCGCGAGATTGTGGAAGTTACGCGGCAGCATATCGAGAGCATCTTCCCGGCGTCGAACCTCAGACTGCGTCCGCTGCCGAACCGGCCCAAGGTGGTGCTGATCGTCGGGGTGAACGGGACCGGTAAAACGACCTCCGCGGCCAAGCTTGCCTATCTGCTGAAAAAAGAGCGTCACACCTCAATGCTGGCGGCCGCCGACACATTCCGGGCGGCGGCGATCGAACAGCTCAAAATCTGGGCGGAGCGGATCGGAGTGGAAATCGTCACCGGCGAGTACAATGCTGACCCCGCCGCCCTCTGCTACGATGCCTACAGCGCCGCCTACCGGCGCAACCTCGAATTCCTCATCTGCGACACCGCGGGACGGCTGCACACGAAAAGCAACCTGATGCAGGAACTCGGTAAGGTGGTGCGCACCCTGAAGAAACACGATGAAGACGCGCCCCACGAATGCCTTCTCGTCGTCGACGCCACGACCGGCAGCAACGCCCTCGTGCAGGCGAAGGAGTTCAAGCAAGCCGTCGGCCTGACCGGCCTCATCGTTACCAAACTGGACGGCTCCGGCAAAGGGGGTATCGCGGTTGCCATCCAGAACGAGCTCGGCCTGGCGCCGAGATTCATCGGTACGGGAGAGCGGCTGGAAGATTTCGCCTATTTCGACCGGGACGAATTCGTCGAGAAACTGTTGTAAATCGCCAGTAACGGGTAACGCGTAACGAGGAGCGCGCAGCGGGTGCCGGGTAGATGCGCCGAGCTACCCCGGTTTTCAACTTGGTTGTGCCGGTCCCCACCGTCGCACCCGTTACCCATTGCGCGTTACCCGCCCCTCGACGGGCTGGCCATCGTCCAGCGATTCGACGGCAAGTGCCTGCCGTTTGAAGTGGAGCTGCAGGACCCGCCGGCCATCGGTCTGGGTGATCGTAACCAGGTAATCGCCGATCCTGACCTGTTCACCCTGCTTCGGCAAATGCCCGAGTAACTGCACCACGTAGCCGCCGATCGTACTCACATCAACGGCCTCAAGCTCGAGGCCGGCCAACTCCCGCAACTCGTAGAGGTTCACCTGTCCCTGAACAACAAACTCCTCCTCATTCAGGCGTACGAACTTCTTTGCCTGCTCCTGATCGAACTCGTCTTTGATCTCGCCCACGAGTTCACCAAGCACGTTGTCGAGGGTCACGATACCGACCGCGCCGCCGTATTCATCCACCACCACGGCGAAGTGCGCGCGTTTCGCCAGAAAAAGTTTCAAGAGCTTTTCCAACGGCATGAACTCGGGAACCGGCGTCAGTTCCCGTTTTACCGCGAGGAGGTCAGGTTTTTCCTTTTTCATCTCGCGCATCAGGTCCTTGATGTGGATGAGCCCGATCGTGTTGTCCAGGTGTCCCTGGACAAGGGGAAACCGGGTATGGCCGGACTTCAAGGCCACCTCCAGGTTCGCTTCGAAACTGTCCTGGATATCGAGGTAAACCACGTCGCCGCGTGGGGTCATGATGTCCCGCACCACCCGGCGCCGGAAATCGAGCGCGTTAATCAGCAGTTCTTTGCTGAGTGCCGTGACGTCAGACCCGCTGTCACTCTCCGTAAGGATGACCCGCAGCTCCTCCTCGCTGTGTCCCAGTTCGGTTTCGGCTACCGGGCTCATGCGAAAGATCGTTCGCAGAATCCAAGCCGCCGAAGTTTGGAGAAACCAGATCGCCGGACGAAACACGACGTAAAAAAGGTGTAACGGCGCACTGATCCATAGGCTCAGCACCAGCGCCTTTCGAATCGCTATCGATTTCGGGGTGACCTCGCCCAGGACGATGTGCAGGTAGGTGATGACGGCGAACCCGACGGTAAAAGAGATGCCGTGAAGGGCGGGCCCGCCGTCGATGCCAATGCGGCTCAGCAGCGGTTCCAGCAGCCGCGCAACGTACGGTTCACCGATCCAGCCGAGCCCCAGGCTCGCCAGCGTAATGCCGAGCTGCGTGGCCGACAGGTAAGCATCGAGGTTGGAGATGATGTGCCGGGTAAAGGCGACCCTTTTCTCCTTCTCATCTTCAAGTGCCTCCAACTGGCTTCCGCGCACCTTCACCAGGGCGAATTCGGAAGCGACGAAAAAGCCGTTCAGGAACACCAGCAGCAGAATCACGAACACGTGCCCAAAGACCGACCCCACGGCGGGGGTGTCCGCTTCATCGGCTCCGATGATCCAAGTGGCAGCGGCTGCGGCAACGTCTATGGTCATGAGAAGGCAGCACCTCCGAGCAAGATAATCACTTCGACCCGCCAAACAAACATGACGAGCAGCTCCTCCACACCCGGTTCGGGTCTGTCAGGGGCTTTGCGTGTCTGGTATACCCTGTTCCTTTGCCCGTGAGGACCGCGGGCGTACCCCCACGTTCAGGAGTTGCCTTCGCCCCGAAGAGACGGTTGAGGTTAGCAGGGGATTTAGGGCTGAGCTTTCCCCATTTTTTGGGACCGGCGCGAAGGGAACCGTCTTTGCCCCGGAGAGACGAAGGCAGGTCCGCTCTGGAAAAAATGTGGGGAAAGCTCAGCCCTGAGGCCCCTGGCTGAACCGCTTACCAGCTGGACTTGGTGACTCCCGGGATCAATCCCTGCGAA
Organism: Verrucomicrobiota bacterium; assembly: GCA_019243005.1. Classification (GTDB taxonomy): domain Bacteria; phylum Verrucomicrobiota; class Verrucomicrobiia; order Chthoniobacterales; family JAFAMB01; genus JAFBAP01. The sequence goes on from JAFAUY010000242.1 coordinate 7,604, forward strand.
GCCAGCTCGCGGAAGGCGATCCGTGAAAGGTGAAAACGGCGGATAAAGGCACGACGCCGGCCGCTCGCCTCGCAGCGATTCACCAAGCGGGTCGGGCTGGCGTCTCTCGGGAGCTTGGCGAGGCCTTCGTAATCGCCTTTCGCCTTAAGTTCGGCGCGAATTGCGGCGTACTTTTCCACCGTTTTTTGCCTGCGCTTGTTCCTTTCGATCCAGCTCTTTTTTGCCATAATAACGAGAGCGGGGAAACTACCGCACCGGCCGCGGATTGCAACCGAAACTTTCATCCGGCCCGAGGCGCGTTATCACCGTGTTTTGTCCCAGAACTGGCGAAAGGCGTTGCTCCAGTTTCGCGTGAGTACCCGTTCCCGCGCACGCTGGCCCATGCCGGCACGCAATTTCGGATCAAGGACCAAGGCCCGCACCGCCGCGGCAAAGGCGCCCACGTCAAGGCCCCGGGTCACCAAGCCATCCTCGCCGTCTCGCACCAGTTCCTGCGGCCCACCGTGATCCGAAACCACGCAAGGCAAGCCTGCGGCTTGCGCTTCAAGGACAACGTTCCCGAAGGTATCGGTCGTGCTCGGAAAAACGAAGATATCGGCGGACGCATAGGCCGTGGCGAGCTCCTTCCCGTTCAGGTACCCGGTGTAGCAGCCTTCCGGAAATTGTTCACGCAACTCTTTCAGGTACGGGCCGTCACCCACCAGCAGCATGCGAATCTTTAATCCTTCCGCGCGGAGCTTATGAAATGCGCCGATCGCGACGTCAAGGTTCTTTTCCCTTGACACCCGGCCCACGTACAACAACCCGGTTTCATCCGGCGCCTTGCCGTAACGCTCCCAGAAAACCGGGTCGCGCAGTTCCGGTGTAAATAATTGGGTGTCCAATCCGCGCGGCAGGATTTTGAGCCGCTCCCGGGGCAACCCGTTCTCGATCCAGCGTTGCCGGTAGTGTTCCGAGTTCACGTAAACGAGATCGAGCTGGGAATAAAACCACTGCATGAAGTTTGAGGCCAGCGTCTCCATGTAGTTGTCCTGCGTGAGAATCCGCACGTATTGCGGAAAATCGGTGTGATAGATCCCCGTGGTCTTCAAGTCCAGCATCTTGGCCGCCAGCAGAGCCGTCAGGCCGACCGGTCCGGGTGTGCTGATGATAACCTCGCTGAAACGCTCCCGCTGGATGTAGTCAAGCATGTGGAGCACCGGCGGAAAGCTGAGCTTCTGCAACTCGTACTCCGGCAGCTCAAATTCCCCGATCGGCGGGAAATTCTTGATCGGGATACCGTGCACGCCGACGTTCTCGCGCGAGGTTACCACGATGAGATCCGCCCCGCTGTCGCACGCCGCGGCGGTCATCTTGCGGATGGTGGTAGCCACCCCGTTGACGTCTTCCAGCGTATCCGTGAACCAGGCGCGTTTGGTGTTCTGGAGTTCCGGCGGCACCGTGCCGACCGTCCCCAGGCACATTTCGCGGAGCCGCGGACGGGACGGCGCCTGGCTTTGGAAACCGTAAAAATACGGACCGAGCAGGACGCCCATCGGCAACAGGGCGCTCAAGCTTTGCATGGCCTCGATGACGTTCCCGCCCCTGATCTGGTGAACGAACTTATCAAAGAACCGGAACGCGAGCTGGTTGCAGACCAGCGCGACCAGCAGGAAGGCGCGCCGCTCCGGCTCGGCCACCCCTTCGGTCTCGCGGGCAAGTTGGGCCTGCACCTCCGGACTCCCGAAGTAATTGGCGAGTTCGGGCCAGATTGAGAGGTTCGCCGGCTTGACTAGGTCGAAGATCTTGCCGGACAAAATACCGTTGGAAACCAGCGCGATCTTTTCACCCAGGGTAAACTGGGTCGGATTCTTGCCCTCCATGAACCGTGAAAAGACGATCTCCAGAAAACCGAGGTTCGGGTTGACGGCGCTCGCGAATTTATCCTTCGCAAACTGGTAAGCCAGGTTGTAAAGACCGTGTGAAATGACGATTGGCGTGCCGCCGTGGCCGTGAACGAGGCAATTGCCGTCGGCCACAAAGCGCAGGTAATCACCCGGAGTACGGCCGCCCGGGGTTTCCGTGTAGGCCGAAGCGGGAAAGATGCCGGCGTGATCGTCCGAACCGGCCACCAGGATTTTCCGGGCTGGCTCCGGATGCGTGGGCTCCAGGTTCTGCCGGTTGGCGAACTCCTCGATCAGCGCGGGGGTCAACGAATGCAGGATGTACTGGGCGACGCTGCTGAGCAAAGCGTCCCTCAGCCCGTTCACCCCTTCGAAATGCTTGAATAACAGGATGAGCCGTTGGAGGTGGTCAGCCGTCAGCTGGCGATTTTTGTCATAGAGCGGGTGCGCCACCGCGTGAACCAGTCCTTCCTGGGCCAGGTACGCCTGCAGCTCGTAGAGGTCGTCGCGCAGGCCCTGGATTTCACGATGCTGCGCTTCGGTCAGGTTCCAGACCAGCAGGTGCACCGGAACTCTGTCCTCAGGAAATCGCGCCGTCACCTCCTCGCTCAGGAACGTCCCCGGCAGATCGGCGATCTCCAGGCAACCATCAATCCGGTTGTGATCGGTGACGGTGACAAACGTCATCCCTTTGTCCTTCAGTGCCCGGTAGAGCCTGCGCGGATCGGAATAGCTGTCCGGGAACTCGAATCTCCGGAAGACCCATTCCGCCGAGCGGTCGCTGAAACGAGAATGCAAGTGAAGGTCAACTTTGGCCGGCATGCGTGAGGCTTATAGAAAACAGTCCGGCGAATTGCGCAAGCAGGGAAAGTTCGGCGCTCGGGGTTTGGGGTTCGTCCGATCTTATCGCAGAACACACCGGAAAAGGAGAGAGCAATCCACCAACCGGGCTCTTGACACCGGCATCGGGGACTCATGGTACCGCGCCGAACGCCGAACTTTACCCGGCACCCGGGATCCGGCACTCGGCACTCGACACCACCTGTTCATAGGACATCGGCTGCCGTTCACGAACCGCCCGGCGAATGATCCCAAGTGCTTGTTCCCAGATCTCCGGGTAACGGCGATCGGGCGGGTGCAGCCCGATGCGGAGGAGTTCCCGGTGTCGCAAGTGCCGTTCCAACTGCTCGTTCCAGCGCAGGCTTGCCCAGCATCGCCAGGCGGCTCGGGTGCTCCAGACCAGCGAACGGGCGGGCAGGAATTGGCCGCTGATGAGGTTCTCGACGCCATGCACCGTCGTGGTGTAACGAAACCCGCAAAGGCGCACCGCCGATTTTGCGTCTTTACCCAGCAACCAGGCGGGTGCAATGAAGCCGGCAAAACGACGCGGCAGGAAACCAAAATCGGTTAGCCCCCGGCGCAACCGGTTGGAGGCTTGCTCCAGATCGAGGTCGTAAAATTCGCCTTCACCGGCCGTGTAGAGCCTGGTGGTCCAGCGATCTCGGAGCGTTTCCCCCGGCCGCTGATCCCTGAGGTGATAGTAGCCGTGGAGAATGGGTTCGTGTCCCTGCGTGACCAGGGTAGTGAGCCACTGCTGAAATCCGGGTGCCTTGGCCACCGGGGCACGCCGGTGATGGTCGGGGATGACCAGCAGGCAGGTGGTCCCTACCCCGGCTTCAGCCAGGTCCTGCAGCATCCGATCGCAGTCAGGCTGGGTCAGGGGCGAAACGTCATGAATGGAAACGACGAGGGCCGCCATAAATACGTTGTAAACGCTCGCTCAGAGCAAAAACCACAGCGACCATCCCCATGGCGACGGGCCACCAGTCACCCAATCGCGCGTAAAGGGTCTCGGCGCCGAACGGTGGAATTTCCAGGTCGGCGGTAACGGCGGTGGCGGGTTCCTCGCGGGTTTGGGTCATGACCCGGCCGGCAGGCGATTCAAGCAGCGA
>JAFAUY010000315.1 GCA_019243005.1 Verrucomicrobiota bacterium
GGAGGGTAGAGCCCATGGGCCGTGCCGATCGTCCCGATCTGCTCGCCGCGGGTTACCCGCTGGCCCTCCCTCACCAGGATCCGGTCGAGATGCCCGTAGAGCGAGTCGACGTACTGCACCCGGCCGTCCTCGAGAAATGCGTGCCGGATCACCACCGCGTTGCCCCATGCGCGCCGGAAATCGCGCGCAAGCGTCACGACGCCTGTTCCGACGCTGTAAACCGGGTTGCCAAACGCGACGCCGCTCCCCTCCTGCCGCACCCAATCTTCACCGAGGTGACCGTGGGGCGTAAAGCCGCGGGACTTGTAATAGTTCTCCGCATTCGGTTTGCCCACCGGGTAATCAAAGCCATCCGTCAGCTGAGTCGATACCGCAGTTAGCTGGGCGCTGGCCAACGGTGCAAACGCCATGGTGAGACCGATGAGGAGGAACAAACCCGACATGGCCGAAGCTAGTATCGGGCTTTACCGTCCAGGGCAAGTTCGAATGATAAATTTTTGTCAAAAAACCATCAGATCGGCAAATGACTGACGCGATTTCTTCAGATCGACGGTCTGAATGGCATAAAAGCGTCCGCGCCTGCGCCGTCCCGAATGGGTGCCGGTAATCAACGGGGCGAGTATGCAGGTCTGTTCACGGACCGAGCATCTGCTCAGCCGTCAAAAGCCGCAGGAGACAAAAAGGGGATGGACTTTTCACGTTCCGGCAGGAACGATGGGCGCCTTGTGGCCCTGCGCAACGGACTCCTGGCTGCCGGCAATTGGATCGTCGATCATGTCAAAATGATCGATGCTTGGCCGAGCCAGGACACGCTTGCCAATATCGAAGCCGAGCAGGACGGCACCGGGGGCGCCCCGTTCAACGTGCTGGTTGACCTGGCCAGGCTCGGGGCGGATTTCCCACTCGCCGGCGCCGGTCTGGTAGGAAGGGACGGGCCCGGCGATTGGGTGATCAGGACCTGTGCAGACTACGGCATCGATACCTCGTTGATCGTGCGCACGGACCGGGCCCCCACCTCCTACACGGACGTGATGACCGTGATGGGCACAGGCCGGCGCACCTTTTTTCACCAACGCGGCGCGAATGCGTTATTTGACGCAGACACGCTGGATTTGGCCGGTTCAACCGCGAAATGCTTTCATCTGGGGTACCTCATGCTTTTGGACCGGCTCGACGGGCCGGGTAGCCGGCTGGCAACCCGGAGCGCAGAACTGCTTGAGCGCGCGGTGACCCTGGGTTTCCAGACCTCGGTCGACCTGGTGAGTGAAGAGCGTCGTGATCGCTACGCCCGCGTCGTGCATCCGACGCTGCCCTACGTCGACGTGCTTTTCCTTAACGAGATCGAGGCGGAACGCGTCGTCTCTCGCCCGATCATGCAGGCCGCGTCCATTGACGTGCCGGCACTGGTCGGCGCCGCCCGGTCGTTGCTCGAAGCCGGCGTGAGACGCTGGGTCGTGGTTCATTTTCCTGAAGGCGTACTGGCGGCCGGCAGGCCGGACGCCGTCCTGTTCCAACCCAGCGTCAACTTCCCGGCTGATTCCGTACGAGGATCCGCCGGCGCCGGTGACGCCCTCGCCGCCGGCGTGCTGTTTGGCCTGCATCAGGAAGCCACCATGGAAGACGCGCTGCGATTCGGCGTGTGCGCCGCGGCGGCTTCTCTGCGGCACCCGAGTTGTACCCTGGGCATCGGCCCATTACCCGAGTGCCTTGCCTTGGGCGAACGCTATGGGTACCGCCCCGGTTTTGTTCCAGAGGTAGCGTGAGATCACCCACGCGCAACAAGCTCAATGCCCCCGGTTGTCACCTATCCGCTGAGAATCCTCTAAAAAGGGAGAACGTCCGGGCCACCTTTGTTCGGCCGGGAGCGGGCTGAGCGGTGGACCACGCCCAGCCAAACCTGATAATCATTCCGGCGTTGCGTCAGGGAACGATGGGCCAGGCTGAAATACGCTCCCAGCAGCAGCTCAATGCCGATGCCGGTAACGAGCGCCGGCCAGCGAAAAGGATCAATCACAAAAAAGCTGCCGACGGGTACCGCCAACGCCACCACCACGCTGGTGAAAGCGAAATAAACGCGCTCCTTGGCCCGCTGAACCCGATCGAAAAGGAACAGCGCACGATCAACGTCCTGACGCTGCACGCTGTAAGGTCCGAAGCGGCGCAGGATTTCACGAAAGAACACGTTAGGCGAAACGTGCTCCGCCGCCCGTAAGAACCCCTCAAACGGGGTCACGCGCTTGCGGTTTCTGGGAAAACCATCTTCGTTGTGAAGATCGATAAAGGACATAAGGCTCAGCTCCCCCCAACCTGCACCGGCTAGCGGTCGTGTCAATCACGAGCGTGCAAGTGTGATCAAGGCGGCGGCACGGCAACGCGGGCGCGCTCAAGCGGCAGAACCGGCGGGGCTGAGGTGCGCTTGCAAAAACGTGACCAACTCCTCCGGAAAAAACGGCTTTTTGAGAAGTAGCCGCCGTTCGGTAAGGTCCAGGGTCCGGGGATCGTCGTCCGGTAAAGCGCCCGTGATAAAAAGAATGGGAAGGGACGGTTTGGCCTTTCGCACGCGTTCCGCCAGGGCAAAGCCGTCGAATGAACCCGGCATGATGATGTCGGTGAGCAGGAAATCGAGGTTATCGCGCTGGCGTTCGAAAATGGACCACGCCTCGTCACCATCGCGGGCCGTCAAGACCCGTTGGCCCAGGTGCGACAGCACCTGACGAACGTATTCCAGAATAAATGGCTCATCGTCGACCACCAAAAACGTGAGCTTTCGGTCAGAAAAGCGAGGTACCGCAGCCATGGTTAGGATTTGCCGATTGCCAGGTTAAAACAGGCATCTAAGGGGGGATGACAACTGCTCAAGCTGATCGGTAGGGGTTTCGTTGTACGTTGGTTTGAAGTTGCGGTGCCGATGAGCCCAGCCTCCCGCGCGGGCCGCCTGGCAGCCGAGTGCCGGTTTTTGCGTGTAGCGGCATGTTCGATGATTTGACGGCGGAAGGCAACATGGACCTCACGAACCTGCAAAAAAGCGATCGCATTCGGGCTCTCATGAATCTCTCATGAATTTTTGCTTACGTGATGAACAACGGTTCGAAGTTGATAACGCCAGAATCGTCCAATCTCACGGTTTCTTAAACGGGCCGGAAGCGGCGGGTCATCCGATGCGGCCGGCGTCGTGCGACGCGGAGGGTCGCAAGAGGGCATAGTCAACCGACCAATAGCCGCCGCCGTAGATAAACAACGTAAGGCTGGCCCCGAGCAGAGTGAGAGGAAACTCTATGCCGTCAGGGCAAAAGAACGAGCCGAAGTGTACCTTGCAAATGGCGACGGCCATCGCGGCGGCAAGACCGAGTGCGCCCAGACGCGTCAGCAACCCGGAAAACACGAGCAGCGCCCCATAAAACTCCGTCAGCGCGGCCAGAGAAACCCATAAAATCCCGGGTCGAAGTCCGTACGGCGCCTCAAAGACCTGAGCACTGAAGATGAGGCCCTTACCACCGAACCAACCCAACAGTATTTGCGATCCATGTACGAAAAAGACGATTCCCAACACGACGCGTACGGGAATCATCGACCAGGAAGGCCCGGTCATAATCAGCCGCTTAAACAACGTATTTATCATCACCCGCAACGAGACTTCATCGGCAGTTTCAGCCGGCCGATCGTCAGTTTGGGCGCGTTTCAGGGTAACCGGGAGGACGTTGTTGCAAGGTTAGAAGCGTGGGGGGCTTTTACCAGCATCAACGCCGTCAAGTCACGGCCACCCTACCGGCTCAGACCGGCATTGCGCAGACCCGAATACCCACTTCGGCAGATCCGCCGCTTACTTAAATGGGCCGATCAGGCAAACCGGACCCGCGCGACAAAACTACCCCGCCGCCGGCGCGTCTCCACTTTCAAACCGTGGTGCGCCTGGGCAAGCTGGTAAGCCGTCTTCAGGCCCATCCCGGTGCCGGCCTCATGCGTTTTCGATTCATCCGTTACTTGCCGCACGCGATTCAAGATAAGCAATTCGGGCACTTTGCGCCCTTGGTACAGCCGGACGCGAATTTCGCCTGACCCATGGTAGAATGCATTCGACATCAGGTTGTTGAAAATCAGGCCGAAAATCTTCGGGTCAAGCTCGGCGGTCAGCGCTGGCTTTAACGTGCAATGAATCGGGCGCCGGCTGGTTTTGGCGCGCAGGTCATAAGGTTGCAGCAGATCTGAGATCAGCGTGCCGAGGTTGCAGTTTTCCTTGGCCAACGGGATGTTGCCTTGCTCCGCCCGGGCCACTAAAAGGGCGGTGTCTACGTACTCGGTGAGCCGCTTGATTTGGGCCCGGAGCCCATCCACCAGCGCCGGATCCAGCTTGCCGGCTGCGTAATCGATTTGAAGCTGGAGCAGGGTGATCGGCGCGCGCAACTCATGTGCCACTTTGGCGGAGAAAAAGTTCAGTTGCTCCTGGGATTGCGCCAACTCCGCCAAAAGGGCGTTCACCTCCTCCGTCGCGGTTCGCGGAAAAGGATCATCCGTCTGCGACCGGAGCAAAGGGCGCTCCGGGCTATTGCGTAACCGTGCGAGCTGGCGCACGAATTCCTCCCAGGGGCGGGCAAGCCGGTCTCCGAGCCACCAACCGGTCACGGATGCAATTGCCACGCAAACCAAAAACACGGCCAGCAGCGCACCCGACGCCCCCGGGCCGGGCCGGGTCCAACAAACCGCCGCCGCAAGGCTCACGCTGAAAACCACCAGGCCAACCGTCGTGGTCGCCACCGTGAGTCTGGTTGATTTCATTAGAAGCCAATTGAAAATGGATTCGCCGATTTCATCAACAATTTCCGGCCCGGCAGCAGGCGAATCCGCCACACAGTCGATTATAGATCGACAAATCCAAGGACAAGTTCAGCAAAAATAGGGGAAAAAGCCGTCGAGTCATGGCGGGCCGCAGCGAAGACCGGTCCTGGAACCCCTTTCACCGCCGGAACAGCCAGGCAAGGAGGGATAGAATCAGGCTGATCAGCACGCAGGAAGCCAGGGGAAAGTAAAACGAAAAACCGCCTTTCTGAACGGAGATATCGCCCGGCAGCTTGCCGAACCAGCTTAACGCTCCCGGCACCTTCCAGACGATGAGGCCAATAATGACCAGAAGCACCCCGATGCCGATGATCAACCTGCCGATTTCCGGTTGCACCCCGATAACATGCGGCCACTCCGCCCGGGCCGCAAGACCGGCGGGCACGGTCACACGGTGGGCGCAGCGGAAAAGAATCACCCGGCGCCACGGCGGACTTCAAAATGCCACAAGGCGAAAAATGCCACGAATGCCACAAATGAAGAGCGATCAGCGGCGTCTTACTCCGGGTTGGACGTCCGACCCTCGGCGCCCAACTCTCAGACGGGAACTCCAAACGCCACCCGTTACGCGTTACGCGTTACCAGTTACCCAGTACTGTGTTTGTGGCATTTTTCCGCTTGTGGCATTGGTGGCATTCGACAGGTGGAAAAATGCCACAAACACAGTACTGGGTAACTGGTAACGCGTAACGGATGGCGTTTGGAGTTCCCGTCTGAGAGTTGGGCGCCGAGGGTCGG
>JAFAUY010000381.1 GCA_019243005.1 Verrucomicrobiota bacterium
ACGGGGTCTACCGTTAGAACGCTAGCCATAGATTGTGCCGGTTGCCATGAACTCCCTATCCTCTCCACCCTATTACGGCGTGGCGCATCGGATCTGAAGAGCGCCTGAACGATGCAAATGCAAAATTATTCCCATTCTTTCCCAGCGTCCCGACGGGACGCAAGCCCGCGAGGGGCATTCGATCCCGGCACGGAAGTGCCGGGCTACTCTCGATCGTCCCCACGGGACTGCCGCTCCGGGACTACTCCTCCGGAACGGAGACCGGCTCAACCAACTCGCAAACCGGTGTAACATCATGTCCCGGCCAGAACCGGGGCCGCTTCGCGCTTATCATCTCCCGCCGATCCGGGAGCCTCCTTTGAGCGAGCCCGCCGGGGTGCCGGATAATCGACGGCGATAAGGAAGAAGATTGTCCAGGCGAAGGCGACTGCCACAAAGGCTGCCTCCGTATAGTTATAAACGAGAATCGCAAAAAGAAAACCCATCCGGAGGCGGGCGAACTCAAATTGCTTCGTAAGCCCCGCGCAGATTTTTCGGAAGGTGTCGACGATCTGGCCGATCAGCAAGGCAATCCCGGCCCATCCCAGGTTCAGATAGGTCTCGATGTACCCGTTATGGGCCTGCAGGGGCTGCCACCAGAACTTCGCCCACAGTTTCTCCAGCCGTGTGCCGAGCCAGAAACTCTCGAAGCCGCTTCCGAGGAGCGGGTTAGGCTGCAGCTGCAGCGCCAACTGCCAGACGTCCGTCCTGTCGGTCAGGGTAAGATTGCGCCCCATGGAGTGTACGACGGTGGCATAAATCCCAAAAATCGGCTCGGCCACGACCAGGGCGACGATCCCGAGCACCACATAGGCTCCGACCAGCCGCTTGTTCACGAACCGGAAGCCCAGGGCCAAGATGATCGCCATGCCCAGCATCATGACCAGCATGGAAGTCGCGCTGGAAGCCATCTGAAGCAGCCAGAAATCCATCAGCAGAAATCCGGCGCTCAGGAGCAACTCGGCCCGCCTGGCCTTGCTCGGCTTCATTTTGAGCGCCTGCAACAGGTTCCAGAAGAAGAACACCCCGAAGATCCAGCAGATACAACCCAGCTCATTCTTGGTCAGGGCCACCCCGCAGTTAACCGGGTCGCCGGACCAGGCGTCGAACCCCCGGCCGTATTGCGGGAAATACTTGATGAAGAGGATCGATAGGGGAATCAGCAAGTACGCGAGCCTTTTGAACAACGTTCGCACGGCTTGCTGAGGATGGGCGTCGGTGAGGATAATGAGGACCATCACCGGATGGCCGACGACCTTGATCCACCGCTTGGCCGCGATGAAAGGAAAGTCTGACCAGACGATTGAAATGAGCGAATAGATAAAAAAGATGGTCAGCCAACGATTGTTCCGCAGGAACTCCGAATAGGTGACGTGCCGTTGCTTCAGGACGTTTACCCCGGCCACGATCAAGGTGAGGAAGACCAAGGCGTCGAGCGGGCTTCCATCCGCCACGGACCCGGCACCGGCGTACGCACTGAGGGACATCCATTGAGAGGCGAACCTCGACCCGGTCAGAAAGAGCCAGATGACCGGAATCCAGAGGGCACGGCTGACCTGGACTTTCTCCCGGGATTCCCTCCGGAACAGAAAGACGATGAACCCGACGGTGAGAAAGAGCGCAAGGACCGGGGGCATTCGTACAAGAGCAGGTGAGGTCCGGTCAAACGCTTAGAGCCGGCGCTTGAGACGCGCCGGATTGCCCACGTAGACGCCTGGCTCGGTGATGTCCTTGGTTACGACCGCTCCGGCGCCGATGACCACCCGATCGCAGACGGTGACGGGAAGAATGGTCGTATTAGTCCCGATGCTGACCCCGTGACCCACGGTGGTCGGGCGCCAGAGGTCGCGCCGTCCCTTGGCCGGACCTCCCTCGGAGAACAGATCGTTGATGAACATGGCGCCATGAGAGATAAAGCAATCGTCGCCGATGGTCACGAACTCACAGATGAAGGCGTGGGATTGCACACGGCAGCGTTTCCCGATGACGACATCACGTTGGATCTCCACAAACGGCCCGATGAAGCAATCATCCCCGATGGTGCAGCCGTAGAGGTTTACGGGATCCACCACCGTGACCCTTTGACCGAAAGTCACGTCGACGATGCCGATTTTCCGAAGGGTGGGTTCAGCCGCAGCTTTTTCCATAGGTGAGCTGTTCTGCATGATTTACGACCTCCGAAAGTCCGACCGCGGCGCCGGCTCGCGTCGAAGGGACTGGCGGCCCCGCTTCAACAGGCCGTCCACCAGGGTTAGAAACCGCAGTCTTTCACTGCTCCACCGGTGGATGGAATAGACGGCCTGCCCGCAGTCGACCATCCTCAGCATTTCGACGGGATGCCTGAAAACGTGCTCCAGCTTTAACGCGAGGTCATCGGCATCGCCCAATTCGAAAAAGACCAGTTCCTGTTCGCTGAAGTAATCCAGGATGCCCGGCGTCCGCGGGGCGATAACGGGCTTGCCCTGGGAGAGGTATTCGAAAATACGCGTCGGCGTGTTCAGTTCAGTAAAAAGGCTGCGCCGGTTAGGAATGATGCCGACGTCGCATTCGCGGATGGCTTCGGCAATGTGTTCCAGCTTTTTCCGGCCCAGGTAACGGACTGCATCGCCCAGCTGCAATTGGCGCACCTGATCCATCACCTGCTCCAGGAACGGCGTGCTGCCGCCGTAAACCCTGAGTTCCGCACTCGGAATTGACTGTCTGAGTTTTGCCAGCGCGGTCACCGCCAGGTCCAGGCCGTGCCGTTCCACCAGCGAGCCATGGTACATGATGACAAACGGCTTGGCGGGATCGCGCCCCGCCGGCCTGCGCGCCTGAAAGATCTGTTCGTCAGGCGAATTCATGACCACGTTGATTTTTCTGGCAGGACAGCTGCGGGCTAAAAAGATCTGCTTGAAGGTTTCGTTAACGGTAATGACCGCGTCCGCAAAGGCCAGGCTGCATTTTTCAAGCGCCCTGAGCAGCCGGACTGACGAGGCGTTTTCCTGGAGCCCGAAGATGGCCATCATCAATTCCGGCATCGGATCGTGGAGGTCGAGAATCACCCTGGCGCCCAAAAGTTTCGGCACCAGCGCACTGAACACGAGAATGTCGGGCATGTTATGGACATGCACGACGTCATACCGGCGCCTCAAGGTTCGTCCGGCAAGGATGGCACCGGAGGCAAGAATGAACGTCCCGTACTGCAGCAAGTAGGAAAGCTTCCCGCCGCGGCGACGTTTCAAGGGAACGCGGGTGATCTTCACCCCGTTGAAGCACTCGCGGAACGGTTCTTCATCCGTCTCCTTGAGGCAGATTACCTCCACGCTAGCCCCTTCACCGGCCAGGGCTTCGGCTGCCCGGCGCGGGCGTGGATCCGCCGGGTAGGTGGAATACACAACCGCCGCGACGCGCCTGCCGCTGAAATGAAACGATGGAGTCGCCGGGACGGACGAGCGTCGTGTATCCTCACTCAAAATGCTCATACTCTGAAGCTGAAATCATGATTTTCAATTCCCTAATCGACGATCGGCCGGGCGGCTTTACCCTGGCTCCCCCTGCGGCACGCAATAAAAGAGGGGCGCCACCGTGGTACAGCTTCGTGAGCGCCCGTCCAAACGCCGCGGTTAAACCGGCCGGCGATCCTACCGGCCGGGGGTGTGTCACCTGTATCAGACCTCGCTTTCCAGCCACTTCGGGCCGTACGAACGGGTTTTGTTGAAGACGGTCACCACCTTTGCCTGGGCGGCGGCAAGCTTCGCGTAGGCGCGCTTGACGGTGTCGCGGTTGCTCTTTTCTGCTTCGACCACCAGCAGAACCTTATCCATCAGCCCCGCCATGGCCAGCGTAGCGGCGCCGTTGGTCAGAGAGGGCATATCAAAAATGATGTAGTCGAAATCGCTCGCTTTGAATTCCGCGATCAAGTCGTAAAACCGCCGCGGGTCAAACTGTTTGTCCACCAGCAGGACCTTGCCATCGCACGTTTCCGAGAGCGCGGTCGCAACCCCCACGGCGATCGTAGAGGCGCCCGCTCCGTCGGTGCAACTCGTTACCGCCACGAGTTTCGGCTTGTGCGCCATCTTACTGAGCTCAAAGTCAAAGATCAGCCGGTCCCGCAACGCTTCACAGAAGGGCCGGATAAAATGGTTATCTTCCCACGGGTCGAGGCTCGAGGGGTCCCCGTCGTTAAAACCGTCTGCATCCGGGTCCGAATTGTTGGCACGCAGATGCAACTGGCCATTGCGCCCGAAATACGGAATGGAGAGCAACACGGGGATGCGCAACCGCGTCTCCAGTTCGAGCGGCCGCTTGACCGTGCGGTCCAACACCATTTCGATCAACACGGCAATCGCGATCCCGAAACCGATGCCTCCGCCGGCGAGGCCGAGCACCACCTTCTTCACGTCGCGGGTAGCCTTCTGCGCCGCGGACGGTTTCTGGACGACGCTGATGTTCGGCATCCGGGACGGGTCCAGCGTTTCGTCGATGCGGGCTTTATCGAGGCTCGCTTCAAAATATTTGTAATTCGCTTCTTCCACATCCCGCCGGCGCTGGAGCTCCGCGATCTGCGGTCCCAGCTCCGACAGCACTTTGGCCTGATCCTCAAGGACCGCGATGCGCGACCTAAGCGTATTTGCCTGCGCCTCGATCGACACGAGGCGGGCTTTCTCCGAGATCAGGTCGGGGCGACCATTCTGGGCCGATCCCGTGACCGTAGCGGCGGCGGCCAGGCCCGGAAACCTCTGCTCCATGGCCCGCCGCTGGTTCTCCAGGTCCGCGATCTGCGACTGAGTGAGTTTCACGATCCGGTTCTCCGGCGTGTACCGGGAGAGCAGCGACATTTCCGTCTCGCGCAGGTGCGCCACGTGGTTAACCAACGACTGGTAATCCTGAAGGGCGTCATTGCTGGGCCGGTGGGATGCACTCTCCATCTGGGTCGCGTCGGCCCCGGCCATGTATCGCTCGATCTCTTTGACGCGCGCTTGTTGTCCGGCGAGCTCCGCCTCGGCCGCGTTTAAATCCTCCTGGCTTTTGGCCAGTTCGGCATTGAGACTCGCGGTGGTTTCGGGAAGGGAAATGACCCCGGCTTTAGCCTTTAAACGCTTCAACTCCTCCTCGGTCTGGTTCAACTGCGTCCGCACCTGATTCGTCTCTCGCGTCACGAAGTCGAAAGCGCCCACCGAGCGGTGGACTTCCAGGTGCTTGTCGAAATACCGGGTCACCAACTCCTGCAGGACGCGTACGGCCAACTCCGGATTTGCGTTCCGGTACGTGGCAACGATGATGTTGGTGTCCTTGAGGGCGGTCACGTTCAGGCCGCGTATGATATTGCGGGCCGCCTCGGTTTTATCGGGCAAGGCGCCGGGTTTCGACGCCGCCAGCCGCCCGACGCCGATTGCTTCGGCAACCTGCGTGGCCAGATCCCAACTGGTCAGGATCTCCACCTCGGAATTGATGAGGTTCAAGCTTTGTGAGTTCGGCGTTTTGACCTGCCCATCGATCGCATCGACCGCGCTCTTGTCCACGACGTATCGCACCAGCAGCTTGGCCTGGGATTCGTAAACCGAAGGACTAAGCAGGAAGATCGCGACGGCCGCGGCGATGCCGATGATCGCGCAAAACAACAACTTCCACTTATGCTTGAACAGCATGAAAAGAAC
The DNA here is from genome assembly GCA_019243005.1 of Verrucomicrobiota bacterium. Taxonomy (GTDB): domain Bacteria; phylum Verrucomicrobiota; class Verrucomicrobiia; order Chthoniobacterales; family JAFAMB01; genus JAFBAP01. The sequence continues at coordinate 5,679 of JAFAUY010000381.1, forward strand.
ATCGTTCAAATTCATGCCGGACGGCTGCGGTTCCTGTTCGGATTCTGACATAGCGGGAACGGTTAAAACTGCGTTACGATCGAGGCGCAGAGGAGGTTAGTTAATAAGCGCCGGCCGAGCGGCCCTTTATCGCTTTGGTCATCCCTTTCGTCATTCAGGCGGCCACTCGGGCGTCGCGGGCGTCGAGCGCCTCTTTTACGGCTTGAACGACCGTTTCCACTTGCGTGGGTGTTAACTCCGGAAACATCGGCAGCGACACAAACTCGGCGGCGCAGCGCTCGGCCACCGGGAAGGCGCCTTCCGCATAACCCAGGTCACGGTACGCCTCTTGCAGATGGACCGGGACCGGATAGTGAACGCCGCACCCGATGCCCTTTTGCGTCAGGAACCGCATCACCTCATCGCGGTCCGGCACGCGAACGGCGTAAATGTGATAAACGTGCCGGACGTCGGGAGCCTGGATCGGCCTGATAACTTCCTCCATGCCCGCCAATGCCCGGCCATAACGCGCGGCGTGAGACCGGCGCAGCTGATTCCCTCTTTCCAGATAACGCAGCTTGACGCGCAGGACCGCAGCCTGGATACCGTCCATCCGGCCGTTCCAGCCGACCACTTTATGGTGGTACTTGCGAACCTGACCGTGGTCACGCAGGGTCCGAATCCTCTCCTGCAACTCGGCATCCTGAGTCACCACCGCGCCGGCTTCACCGAAAGCGCCGAGATTTTTACCGGGGTAAAAACTGAAACAGGCAGCGTCGCCGAGCGTGCCGGCCTTTCGTCCTTTGTATTCGGCCCCATGGGCCTGGCAAGCGTCCTCCAGGACAAACAGGCCGTGCTTGCGCGCAATGGCGACGATCGGATCCATGTCGGCCGGCTGGCCAAAAAGGTGGACGGGGATCACGGCTTTGGTTTTGGGCGTGATGGCTTCTTCCAGCCGGGCCGGATCCATCGTGTAAGTGCGCTCGTCGACGTCGACGAACACCGGTTGGGCGCCGCAGTAGGTGATCGCCTCCGCGGTCCCCATGAACGTGTTCGGCACCGTGATCACTTCGTCACCGCAGCCAATGCCGCGCGCCAGCAAGCTCAACCAGAGCGCCTCGGTGCCGTTGCCGACGCCGATGGCATACGACGCATCGCAGTAGGCAGCAAACTCCGATTCAAAATCAACGACGAACGGACCACCGGCAAAGGCGTTGCTGTCGATCACCTCCCGAATGGCACGGTTGATCTCGTCCAGGATCGGTTGGTGATGGGCTTTAAGGTCAAGAAACGGCACTATCATCTGCATTTTTTATTACGAAGTTCTTCAGAAGAATGGCGGGATTAGCTGCTATGGCAGTTAGGCAGGCGTCAAACGCTGGCCGGTTCGGCCGGCGCGTTCTCGCGGCTCCGAGGCTTTTCGGTGGAAAGGCGTCGTTCCTGCGACCGTGAGAAGACCACCGGAGCGCCCTGGCCTTTCAGGGAAGCAGAGGCGGCTTCAAGGATCTTGACCAGTTCCAGCCCTTCGTGGCCGCCGCTGAGGGGGGTCGTGCCCTTCTCGATACAATCGAGGAAGTGCGCGCACTCCGCTTTGAGGGGTTCTTCGTGTTTGATGTACGGGATGTAACTGTCGCCGTAGTGGTACGAGTAGTGGAAATCGGCGAAGGTATCGTAGTGCGGCGGCCGTTCAACCCGGACGTCGTAAATGCGGATTTTTTCGTGGGTCTCCAGGTCGTCGTAAACGATCATCCGGCGCGTGCCGACGATGGTCATTTCGCGAATCTTCCTGGGCTCAAGCCAGCTGCTCTGGATGGTCGCGAACCGCTTGTGCCGGAAGGTCAGGGAGATGTTGGTCACGTCTTCGATCCCCGGGGTGACGTGGGCGTTACCCTGGCAGTTAACCACCAGCGGCATTTCCCCGAGGATGTGCAGGATGATGGAAATGTCGTGCGGGGCAAGGTCCCAGGCCACGTTGATGTCTTTTTGAAACAGTCCCAGGTTGAGGCGCCGGGAATTGATGTAGCGGATCTCGCCGATGTCTCCGGCCTGGACGATCTCGGCGATTTTACGCACGGGCGCGGAATACAAAAACGTGTGCCCGACCATCAACACGAGGCCCTTGCTTTCCGCGATGTCGATGAGTTCCTCACACTCCGCCGCAGACGCCGCCATCGGCTTTTCGATCAGGGTATGTTTACCGGCCAGCAGGCTGGCCTTGGCAAGTGGGAAATGCCATTTAACGGGCGTGGCGATGACCACCGCATCGAGCCCGATCCCATTCAGCATGTGGTCGAAGTCGGTAATGCCTTCGACGTCCGCGTACAACGTTTTGAGATGTTTGAGACGCGCCTCACTGAGGTCGCACATCGCTTTGAGATTGCAATCGGGAAGGCTTTTGAAGTTGCGTACGAGATTGGGTCCCCAATACCCGCATCCAACGACACCCACAACGGTCGGTTTTTTCATAAGACGGACATCGATAAATTCACCACGGTAACGAACAAAGGCTAACTTCTTTCCAGGACCGGTTTTTCGTCTTCCTTGCGGGCGCGCTTCTTGGAACGCGTGTCTACCACCTGGGTCAGGAGGGCCGGAAACGTTCTGAGGATAATCTCCAGATCCATCCCAAGGGACATGTTTCTGGCGTAAAAGATGTCCATGTTGATCATTTCGATGAAGGTCGTCTTGTTCTTACCGTTGACCTGCCAGTAGCCGGTAAGGCCGGGGGGCGCATCGACGCGTTCCCGTTGCCACGGTTGGTAGCGTTCAAACTCAGGGACCGTGCACGGGCGCGGGCCGACGAGGCTCATCTCGCCGCTGAGCACGTTGAGCAACTGGGGCAGTTCGTCCAGGCCCATCGCGCGCAGAATGCGTCCGCCGCGGATGATGCGGGGATCGCCGGCGTCCAGTTTGGTCATGGGGCAGTTGGCCTGCATCAACTGCTCCAGGTGGCGCTCATGGCTAAGGGTCTCGACGTTCACCTTCATCGTTCTGAACTTCAGGATCATGAAACGCCGGCCGCGATAGCCGACGCGCTCCTGCCGGTAAAAAACCGGTCCGGGCGAAACGATTTTGATCCAGAGTGCAATGCAGATCATTAACGGCAGGCAAACGGGCAAACTTAACAAAATACAGACGAAATCGAGACTTCGCTTCCAGGCCGGGATCTCCGAATCGGCACCCGCCGAGGCGCCGAGGCCGGCCAGTTCTTCATATTCCCAGAGCGGGAGGGACTGATGCCGGGTTGTCGTTCTAGCACCGAAGGGTGGAACCAGCTCCTCCGAACCGGACGGCAAAACGCAATCACGGCCGGCACAGCCATTGAACGGGAACGGGATAACAGGAGACTGCCCACCAGCCGTCACCCTATCGTCGAGGCGTGAAGCCGGCTCAAGGCCGCTTCGCGGAACGATCGGATCGCGGGAGGCGCGATGTTTGGAAGAGAACAGGTTCATTGTCACCTAATGGAGGGGCACCACAAAGTGCCGCTTTTACCCAAATGCTGCTGCGTCAAAACTGTCGGTTTAGCGGGCGGCAAACCGGCCTGCGGCCACGCCGGAGCAGGCAGTTCCGCTCACGGCGCAGCACACTTGCGTCCTTGGCCACCGGGCAGGCTACCGCCCCTGGCTGTTTCCCGTTTTTTTGCCGGGAAGCAGCGTTTTCGCCGCTTACGCTCCTACTACTTGCTCCGGGACGACCGGGGTCGCCTCGAAGCGGCACGGGACACATCGGATGCCCTGCGCCTCATGAATCCGGATCCGCAAACCCGTTTCGCTACCCGCGACGGGACGGAGGACTCAGAAGTCAAGGGCCGGGAATCCCGGCCCTTGAGTCCTAAATCCGCTAAAAGCATCACACCGCGAGCGGGTGAGCCACCTGGGGCAGGACGCTTGAATATTCGACTTCGGCTTCCATTTTCCGGCCGAGAAAGTCCATGAGGACTTTAACCCGCTGTTTGGCCGGCAGAACGTGCGTGACCAACGCATCCAATCCAAGGAATGCCCCCTCCACGATCTTGACGCGGTCGCCTTCGGAGAGGTCATAATTGAGTTCTTTGACCCCGCTAAGGCCGGTATGGTCCCATAATGGCGCCAACGCCTCGTCGTCGATGACGGGATACCGGTCGCCAAAACGAACGATGTCGTTAACGCCGTGCGCATACCGGACCTGGCGATGCATGCTCGCCAACTCGAATTGGGCGAACAGGTAACCGGGAAACATGGCTTCCGTGACCCAGACCAGCCCCTGCCGGGTAGGCCGCTTGAACCTTATCCGGGGACAAAAGACCGTCACGCCCTCCAGCATGCGAAGGTGCGCGGCGGCGATGTGCTCGTGCTTGGGCCGTGTCTGCAGGCAGTACCAGCCCGCTTTTGCGGGGTCGCGTTCTCTTTTCTGCAAGGTACATCGAGTGTCCATGTCTTTCCCTTAGGCGGATGCGATGGCTAACTGGGGTCTAAACGCCTGACAACAAGCTGACATGGGCCTGGCTGGTCAGAACTCGTGTTAACGCTGTACATGCTCGGTTGGCTAGGGTCGGGATCATTACATCGGTAAACCATTGGGGCTTGGCAGACTTAAGTACCAACCATCTCAACGTTGGTTAAGTATTATCATCGACGAGAATACGAGCGATCAGACTTGTTGAGACAAACTAGAATCAGCTATAAAGCCCAATAAATTTGCCCGACCCGAAGGCCGGTCGCAAAACCCCGGAGGGCGGGCGCCCTGATTTCCGGCGTAGTTCGTGCCCGCCCCGGGCCGGCTGGGCGGAGCCACGCCTACCGGTCGCCCTGGTGCTTGCATTTTGCGAGAGGACTGCATCGGACTGCATTGCAGCACGCGCCCGATCGGTCGGATCGTGGAAGATCGTCGACGAGCGGCGGCCGTCTTCGTGGTTTGATGTGCCAACGGCGGTGCAAAAACCGCCCGCACCCGGCGTCTCGCGGTAACCGTTGCGCTTGCCGGGCGCGAAAGGGGCCGGCCGGTTCCCGACGCGAGGAGAAGTCATCGTAAAGTGTTTAAACTGTGTGCGTTACGCCGGAAAAGGATTTTCTTGTCGGTCCCCTCAAAGTGATACAGAATCCCCGCATTTACTGAACTGCTGATGCTATTACCCTGGAGTGCGCGGGCGCTGCACCGCGATGTGACATCTGATGAGATACCCACCTGGATGTGCGGATGGCGCAGGCGGGCGATCATTGCGACCTGCCTCTGGGCTGCCGTTGCGGCGATTGAAATGGCCGACCTCGCTGCGCAGGAAACGCTGAGGGGTTCATTGAGCCAGCAGTTGCTACCGCAGTTCCAGCCCGACCGGCCTTCGGCTTTCGTCACCCCCACCAGCCAACTGGTCCAACAGTTCCAGCGAGCGCTGCAGCCGGCTCTCCTGACCTTCGGACCGTTTCGAGGCGAGCTGACCGCCGGTCTGGGAGTTACGTACGACGATAACGCCAACCTCACGAACATCGACCGGCAAAGTGAGGTCCGGTTTGACCAATCGCTCGGGCTCAAGCTGAACGTGCCGCTCAGCTACTTGAACCAGATTGGCCTGCAGTTAGGTGCTACCTTGACCGAGGTTGTTACCAGCGGCAAGGGCGCCGCCCAGCAGGGCATCAACAACAACAGCCAGCCTTTCGATATCTCGATTCAGCCAGGGACGAATGTCACCTATCAGTTCATTGTGGGGGATGTCCTGATCGCAATGCACGACTACCTCACCGTGCTCCAGGACCCGACGCAAGACCCATCGGTGGCAAATCAATCCACGCTCGGCTCGGTGACCAATGACGCCGGCATCTCGGCCCTCTGGAACCTCGGTCAATTGGTCCTGGGCGGGGGCTTTGATTACTCCTACAGTACGGCCCAGGCGTCGGGTCTGACCGGCGGCGATCGGAACACCTTTCGCCCGGCCATCAGCGCTGGCTATTTCCTCTCACCGCAGGTCGCCACCGGCCTGAACGTCACGTACGTCAATTCGAGCTCGTCCGGAACCGGCACCCTGAACTCTTTTGCCGTCGGCCCGTTTTTCCACGGCCAGTTGACGCACGCGATAGCGGCCAACCTCGAGGGAGGATTCTACTTCATCAACGCTTCAAACGCGTCGAGCATACCCTCGACGGAATATTACCTTACGTTTGCGGTCAGTCATCAGCTAACCCGCTACCTCCAGTACATCGCTTCATTCACTCGAGACATAAACTTTTCCGCCGCAAACGACCTGTCGGAAAACAACAATGTCACGGTGGGAATCGGCTGGAAGCTCGGACGGGACTTCCAGCTTTCAACCAATGGGCTGGCGAATTTCGGCAAGGTACTTTCCGGGGAGTCTCCGGGCAGCTTCAGCCAGTACGGGGTTAATGTGCAGCTGGGCTGGTCGCCCTCCGGCCGGATCCAGACCACCCTCAGCTACGAATTCCTGGTTCGTCACGGCAGCGGCAGCACCGGCACCCTTAATGGCCTTGGCGGCAACTACCAGCAAGACCGGGTCGACCTCATGGTCAGTTATAACTTTTGAAGCGAAAGCCCTTAATGCAAAAATTTTTCATCGACGCCCACAATGCGGACGCCGGTGCGGTCGTGTTCGAGGATGCAGGTCATCCGGGATCGGCCGGTCATTCGTTCATTCTGCCGGTTGACCATGTCGTACTGAACCAGCGCCGTGGCTTTGTAGACGCCGGGGTGATGAGGGATGGCATAGACTTCGATGTTTTCGGCGGGAGCAAACTTTCGCTGCGGCCAAATCGTGTAAAGAAGCGTTATCTGCCTGGATGCCTGGGCACGGGTCCGTTTATGACCGTAAAAAAATACGTCAGGGGCGAGGTAGGCCGCCCGGGCAGCCGCATCGTCGT
>JAFAUY010000020.1 GCA_019243005.1 Verrucomicrobiota bacterium
GTTGCCGTTCTCCGCCGCATCTGACCGGGAAGGCATCGACGGCTTCTTGGTTAAGACCTGGCTCGGCCTCATATTTCTTTGACAACGCCACCGTCATTGCCTCGGCGAAGGCGGCCGGCTGATGACTGCACGCGTGGGACCGGAGAACTGGTCATTACAGACAAACAACGCATCTTCTGTGTCAGTAGATGTTCTTGTAAACCTCTGTGCACTCGGATGCGTCTGTTGAAAGACGCCGATTGGTGCGAAAGGATCAGCGCCGCGCTTGTCCGTGATGGCTGCATGATGACCCGAATGCCCTTGGAGGTGTGATCAGTGGCTAGTGACGCGACCCTTGATGTTGCGCTGCGAACTAGCCAGCGTGGCGTCGGCGCGCACCGGCGCTCGGCGGATGTCAACGTCTCGGGCGCACAGGTGGCCAGTACGTACCTGGAGCCGATGACCGGTGCCCAAGAAGCGGCGCTTGAAGCCCTTATCAACATCGACCTCTTCGTCGGCGAGCAGTTGTCGACGCGCTGGATACGCGCCACGGACAGCACGGTAACGGTGTTCATCCCTGCCCATAATGAGCAGGCGTCGATCGAGGCCACCCTGCAGTCCCTCTACCAGCAGACTAAGCTTCCGACCCAGGTCATCGTCGTTTGCGACAACTGCTCCGACAGCACGGCAGCCATTGCCCTCCGATACGGCGCGCTGGTGTTCAACACGATGGGCAACAAGGCAAAGAAGGCCGGGGCGCTGGACCAGGCACTCACCCGCGTGCTGCCCAGCCTGCGTGGCGACGACCTGGTACTGGTAATGGATGCAGACTCCCTGCTGTCGAGCGGCTGGCTCCGGTCGGCATCTGCCACCCTTCACCGGAACCCCGTAGTCGGCGCCGTATGCGGAGTGTTCCTCGGCGAGCCCGGCGCAGGCTTCATCGGTCAACTGCAACGCAACGAGTATTTCCGGTATGCACGGATCGTGCATCGGCGGCCGCAGGCCCCTGTCCTGTCCGGCACCGGAACCCTCTTCCGTGTCTCCGCGCTGCGGGAGGTGGCACGTGAACGCGGCCGGCGGCTTCCTGGCTCTCCCGGGGAGTTCTACTCCAGGACGTCGATTACCGAAGACGACGAGATTACCCTCGCGTTGAAGACACTTGGCCACCGCTGCCTTCCCGCCCGCGGCTGCCGCACCATAACAGAGATGATGCCCACGTGGGGCGATCTGTGGCGCCAGCGCGTACGATGGCAGAAAGGAGCCCTTTGCGATCTATGGTCTTACGGGCCGAGCCGCGTCACCATGACTTACTGGCTGCGGCAGTTTTCTATCTACGCCGGCCTGATAGGCTCGATCATCTGCTGGTGGATCATTATCGCCTCGCTCGTCGGCCGACCCGGCGTCAACGTGGCTTGGACCGCCGGAATCCTCGGCGTGAACTTCGTCGAGCGGCTGTGGACGGTGCGTCGCGCTGGGTGGCGCGGAATGCTCTTGTCGGCCCTAATGGTTCCCGAGTTCCTGTATGACGTTTTCCGGATGGGCGTATTCCTCTGGGCCCTCGCTGCCGCGCTCGCAGGTAGGGATATTGCCTGGGGTCACGTAAGCAGGCAGCCTCCCAGGTGACTGCTGGCCACCTGATCAATGACATCCTCGGACCGCCCGGCGCATGGCGGTTCGTACGCGCAGTGGTGCTCATTTTCGCGATCAGCGCCGTATTCCGCATGATCCCCGTGCCCCGCCGCCGTATCGGCTATGGACATCGGCAGCCCCAGCCTAGGGCGGTCATCCCGGCGATAGCCACGGCGCTCGCGCTACTTGTGGCGGGGGCCGGCATCTACGGTCTCACACGCTACCGCGGCCCGGATCAGGTTACCGGGGTGACCACAGGCCATGCACCGGCCTCGGCTCTCGCCAAGCCGGCATCCGCCGGGGCCACCGCGATGACGTACCCATACACGCCACGAGTTGGCGTCTTCGAGCCATCAGCGACCGCCTCGTACAAGCTCGTCGACGAATTCATGAAATCCACCCGGATACGGCCAGGGTTCGTCCTGTATTACAGCGGGTGGAATGACCCGTTCCAGCTTCGGTTCGCAGCTTGGGCGCACGCGGCCGGGGCGGTTCCGTTCGCGCAGCTGGAACCGGAGGGCGTTCACTTGCGCGAAATTGCGGCTGGCCGCTACGACGGCTACCTCCGATCGTTCGCCAGCGCGGTCCGGGACTACGGTCATCAAGTGGTCCTCGGCTTCGCGCCGGAGATGAACGGAAACTGGTATGGCTGGGGGGCCGGCCATACCAAACCATCCGTATGGATCGCGGCGTGGCGGCACGTCGTCGACGTCTTCCGGGCTATCGGAGCCTCAACCGTCACCTGGCTCTGGACAGTCAACTCGATCAACGCCGCCCGGGCACCGCTACGGCAGTGGTGGCCTGGTGCCCGCTATGTGAGCTGGATCGGGATCGATGGCTACTACTACCGGCCGACGGACACCTTCGGGTCCGTATTCGGATCGACGATCAGGGAGGTTCGCATGTTCACAGCGGCACCCATCATGATCTCTGAGACCGGAGCGGCGCCATCAACCCACGAAGCAGCGCAGATCAACGCCCTGTTCAACGGCGTCCGCGCCCATCATTTGCGCGGTGCGGTCTGGTTCGACATGGCCCAGCATGATGGCCCGTATCACCTCGACTGGCGTCTGGAAGACAGCCCGGCAGGGCTGGCTGCGTTCCGCCATGCTGTACGTGCGGATCTCAACAGCGGCCATTACTGATGGCGCAAAAGAGTATCCACCGGCGCGGACTTACGCCTTGGCCGGGACCGCCGCTGACCCGGTGTCCCCACCGGGTTGGATCAGCTGGACTGAACGAGCCGGTTCTGCAACGCCTGGCACCGGCCCTCCGGAATGCTGCGCATACCGGAAAACTGAACGGTCACGGGCCAACCGCGGTACTGAGGCAAGCTGCCGAATATTCCGGCCAGCTGCTGCTCGATCTCGTTCTTCCCGCACCCGAAAATTTCGACTGGGCTGGCCCTTCGACCGACGCTGTTTTGCGCAGCTTTAAGCTCACCCGAAATGTCCACGCTCACGATTGGCTTGCCCAGAATCGCGGCAAATGGCGCTTTGGCCGCCGTCCCCAGAGCGTTGAGCGGACCCTCCGAGAACCTCACCTGGCCGACAGAGTAAATGTAGGTCCTTGCCGTTGGTGTCGGCAGCTGAACCGTAATCGTGCGGCTACCTCGATCGATGGTTGCCGCGGCGGAACGCGTGGTGGCGAAGTTGATGTAGCCGTACTCCGCAACCTGGACATCCACGTCTTTCTTCTCATGAAC
>JAFAUY010000083.1 GCA_019243005.1 Verrucomicrobiota bacterium
CACTGAGCGAGGCGGTCACGATGTAATCCGCGATCAGCAGGAAGGCCCCCACAATCGAGATCACCTCCGACCGGTGGCGCACGCTCGCGTAGACGCCCCCGCCGTCCGGGTAGTGGCGGCAAATGGCCATGTAGTTGGTCCCGACCAGCGCCATGAGAACGCACATGGTCGCGATCAGCCAGAAGGAACTGTAACCGGCAACGGCAAAAGCCAGCCCCAGCACGTACGCCTTGCTCGTGCCCCAATCGCCGTACAGAATTGCCGCCGCCCGAAGCGCATCGACGTTGCGCGGCCTTTTCGTTTTACCAACGATCACCATAGCGTGCGCCCCACCTGGTAAAAGAACTCCCTGTTGCCCCGGCGATACTCATCGGTCAGCCTCATTCAGGAGCAACGGCCGGTCTCTGCGCCCGGCGTCCCGTCTCCCGCGATTGTCGACATGGCGACTGCATAAAGAATCGGTTGTGGAATGGCGAACAAAAAAGTAGCCCTGTAAGGAATCGCAAAGGAATCCTGCACCGGGCGCATTGGACCGGCACCGCTCGGGGTCGATTATCCCGGCGGCCAATGCAGGGGGCGGCCGCCCAGCAAGTGCAGGTGCAGGTGCGGGATCGACTCACCGGCATCACGCCCGTTATTCAGGACCAGGCGGTAACCGGTCTCGCTGATGCCGAGTTCAGCCGCCAGTTTCTGCCCGGTCAACAAAAGCCGGCCCAGGAGCGGCGCATCCGGTGCGGCAGCGTCGTTAATGCGCGCAATCACCCGCTTAGGGACGATCAGAACGTGCACCGGCGCCTGCGGGTTGATGTCCCGGAACGCAAAAACCTCATCGTCTTCGTACACGATTTCAGCCGGCACCTCGCGGGCGGCAATGCGTTCAAACAAGGTCATCGAATGGTGAGCAGGAGGTTAGACTTGATCTTCGCAGACTCAAGCTCGGCACGCACAAAAGCCACGATCTCGTTGCGCAACCGCGAGCACTCGTGACTCCACGTCTTGACGGACTGCAGGTGCCGGACGCATGGCCGCAGCCCATGAATGTGTAAATTGGAAGCGCGGTTGCTAAGGGCCGGCCGGATTCGTTGCTGCAAAAGCTGAAAAAAAGCCAGCTCATACCCCGGCCCTGCCTCCAAAGCCAGGTCGGCCAGGCTAAGCTCAAAAGGCGGATTGAGGGTTTCGAAGTTCGCCGCGATTTCGGCATAACCGATCGCTTGCAAGGCCGACCGAACCGATTCGCTGATCTCATCAATCGTGATCACCGGGCGGTCGCAACCGGACGCCAGATACCAGAGCACGCTTTCCGCCACGTGCTCGGCCAGCCACCAACTGACGTAGCCCGATCGGTCTGCGGCACGCCGTATGGATAGCCCAAGCCATTCACGGCTTAAGGACGATAACTCGTCATTGGCAAGCCGGACCAGCGGTAAGGAATTCCGGAACGCGATCACGTGGTGAAAAGTTCGGGTTGCTGCGCGCTTCGTTTGGTTTTCTTCCCCAGCGATTCAATCTCATGAATGAATTCGCCCAGATCCTGAAATTGGCGGTATACGGAGGCGTACCGGATATACCCGATGTCGTCCAAAGAGTGCAGGCGTTCCATCACCCGAATTCCAATGACGCTGCTGGGCACTTCATGGTCATACGCCTGCTCGAGTTCCTGGTAGATTTCCTCGACGGTTTTCTCCAGCACCTCATAACTCACCGGCCGTTTCTCGCATGCTTTCATCAGGCCGCTAAGCAGCTTTTGACGGTCGAACGGTTCGTGACGGCCGTCCCGTTTCAAAACCCGCAGGTCACGTCGCTCAACCTCTTCATAGGTGGTGAACCGATGCTGGCATCTCAGACACTCCCGGCGCCGGCGAATGGCGGCCCCCGCCTTGGCCGACCGCGAGTCGATGACCTTGTCTTCTAAGTTACCGCACTTAGGGCACCGCATGGATCACGGACGCTACGCTAGCATCCACAACATATAGTGGTCTCTCCGGCGAGAAATACAAGACCCGATTAAAAAGCATCCACAGAGAAGGACCATAATCCGCCGCATACCCTCAGCGGGTGCTATGGCGAAAGGGGGCGGACGGCGGATCCGCAGAACACGCTGACGACGCAGGAACGAAATCCACCCACATGATTACGCAGATTGCATAGATTAGAATTCTTCATCTGCGGCATTTCAGCCATTTCCCGCCAGCAGCCCATTCTTTTCAAGGTGTTGCACCACGGCATCAAGGCCTTCGCCGGTCTTCAGGTTGCACATGACGAAAGGGCGGTTGCCGCGCATATTGGCGGCGTCGCCGGCCATCACCTCCAGCGAGGCGCCGACGTGGGGAGCCAGATCGATCTTGTTGATGACCAGTAGGTCCGACCGCGTGATGCCGGGACCTCCTTTCCTCGGAATTTTTTCGCCGCCGGCAACGTCGATGACGTAGATCGTCAGGTCCGCCAGTTCGGGACTGAACGTGGCGGCCAGGTTGTCGCCGCCTGACTCGATAAAGATGATGTCCGCTTCAGGGAACTGCGCCAGCAGACGGTCGATGGCTTCCAGGTTGATGGACGCATCCTCGCGGATGGCGGTGTGGGGGCAGCCGCCCGTTTCGACCCCAAGGATGCGTTCCGGCGGCAGCGCGCCGGCCACGGTCAGCAATCGCTGGTCTTCCTTAGTGTAGATGTCGTTGGTGATGACCAACAGGTCGTAACGGTCGCGGAGCGCCTTGCAAAGCATCTCCACGAGGGTGGTTTTGCCGGTCCCGACCGGTCCGCCAATCCCCACCCGCAGCGGTGGTTTTGTCTTTATACGCATGAGTGTGAAGCAACGAGTAACGGGTAACGCCTAACGGGCGGCGGGTTCGGAGCTTCGAGTTCGGGGCTCGGAGGTGCCGCTGTGTAATCTGTGGATGATTCTTCCTGTGTGCTCTGTGGATCAAGACCGGAAGATGCGTGAATACTGGAGGGCATGCCGCGAGGAGAGGATGCCGAGCAGGGGCGCGAACGAAACGATTTCATCATCCTTCAGCCCCGAGGCGGCGTCGATGGTCGCGGCGATTTCCGGTCTCAGGCTGAAAAGGATTTGCTGGCCGGTTGTCTGGCCGAGCGGCACGGATTTGATTGCCGCCATGACCTGATTTTCCATCCAGGCGAAGCAGAACGCGGTGGCCGCCGCGTCGTAGCTTGTTCCGATC
>JAFAUY010000417.1 GCA_019243005.1 Verrucomicrobiota bacterium
CACACCTTCTTGGTAGAAGGTGTGTGGGAACTAATGAAGGCCGGCCAACTTCATAAACTTTCCCTCACACACCTTCTTGGAAGTCACTTTCCATGGCCGCATTTTCTTCGTCGACCCCTGCGCTGCTGAGCATGCGCGGGATTGAAAAGCGGTTCAACGGCGTCCCCGCGCTGTCCGGCGCTTCGCTCGAGATCGGGCGCAGTGAGATACATGCGTTGATCGGGCAGAACGGCGCCGGCAAGTCGACGATGATAAAGGTCCTCACCGGCTATTATTCCAAGGATGCCGGTGAGGTGATTTTTGATGGGGCTCCCTTTCACGCGGACTCGCCGAAAGCCGCGCAGGCCAGCGGCATCAGCACCATCTATCAGGAGATCAACCTGGTCTCCTACCGCTCGGTAACGGAGAACATTTGCCTCGGCCGGGAACGAAAGCGCTTCGGGTTCCTGGATTGGCCGCGCATGCACCGGGAAGCGGAGGAAATCCTCGCCCGGTTCGACGTTCACCTGGATGTGCGCCAGCCGCTTTCGCGGTACACCACGGCGATTCAGCAGATGGTCGCCATCGCTCGTGCCGTGAGTTTTCAAGCCAGGCTGGTCATCATGGATGAACCGACCTCGTCGCTGGACGATCACGAGGTGGCCGTCCTCTTCGGCGTCATCCGGCAGCTGAAAGATTCCGGGGTTTCCGTCATTTTTGTCAGCCATAAACTGGATGAATTGTACGTCGTTTGTGAACGGGTGACGGTCATGCGCGACGGTCGCACCGTGCTGGTTGCACCGCTGGCCCAGGTCTCGAAGCTGGAGCTCGTTACGACCATGATCGGGCGCGAAATCGAGTCGCCCTCAGCGGGCCAGACCGCGTTTCATGAAATTGCGCCGGCGCACCGGCGCCAGAAAGAAAAGGCGCTCCTGGAAGTGCAACATCTTGCCGTGGGCCGGCGGGTAACGGATTGCAGTTTTGACGTGCATCCCGGCGAGATTGTCGGGTTGGCCGGCCTGCTGGGCTCAGGACGAACCGAATCCGTGCGCACGGTTTTCGGGGCGGATCGACCCGACTCCGGCCGGATGCGTTATCAGGGAAAATCGTTTGCGCCCCAGAGCCCCGCTGCCGCCATCGGCGCCGGGATCGGTTTCTGCTCCGAGGATCGCAAGCTCGAAGGAATCGTACCGGAGATGTCGGTGCGGGAAAATTTAACCTTGGCGCTGCTGCCCCGGCTGGCGCGGTCCGGGGTGGTGAACGAAGAGCAACAGCGCCAGGTCGTCAATCAGTTCATTGAGCGGATTCGAATCAAGTGCGCGAGTCCCGACCAACGCATCCGTGAGCTTTCGGGCGGCAACCAGCAGAAGGTGCTCCTGGCGCGCTGGCTTTGCCTGAGTCCCCGGCTCCTGATCCTGGATGAACCCACCCGCGGCATCGACGTCGGAGCCAAAGCGGAGATTCAAGGCTTGATCGGCAAACTGGCCGCCGAAGGTCTCGGGGTATTGATGATTTCCTCCGAGATCGAAGAGATCGTGGAGGGTTCGGACCGGGTGTTTGTCCTGCGCGAGGGCCGGACGGTTGCGGAGCTGGAGAAGGAAGCCATCACCGAGGATGCGATCATGGCGGCGATGGCGGAACCGGCGGAGCCGCCTACTCACCCGGATGAAGCGGGCCCTCTGACCGGTGACGGCGCGACGGCCGTCGTACTGCCTCCGGGCTCACCGGCGCAGGATCAGCCGCGCCCCGGCGGGAATGGTGCCGGTCACGCGGGCGAATCAGTCCAGGAAACGCCGGCGACGGCGACGGCTACCAGCACCATCATTCAGCCGGTTGTGCCAAGGAGCGGGGTTGCAGACGAATCAGCCGGCCCTGCCGTTCAGCCCGCCGGCACGGGCACCTCGGCCCGGAAAAGCTACCGGTTGGAGTTTCTGAAGCGGCAAGCCACCTTGACCGCTCTGCTCGTTTTGATCCTGTTTAACTTCTTGTTCACGCCACACTTTGCGACGTGGGAAACGTTATACGTCAACCTGACGCAGGTTTGCACGATCGTCATCGTCGGCGTGGGCATGACCCTCGTGATCGGCTCCGGCGGAATCGATCTCTCCGTCGGATCGCTCATGGCGATCGCCGGTTCATTAGCCCCGATCATCTTTCTGGGTAAGCTGGTGCCGTTGCCGGTCTGGTGCGGGGTGGGGCTGGCGTTTATCGTTCCGGTCCTGGTAGCCGGAGCGCTCGGGTGGTTTAACGGTTGGCTGATTACCCGGTTCAAAATTCAGCCGATCGTGGCTACCCTGGTGCTTTTTATTGCCGGGCGGGGCATTGCCCAGGTGATGACCAACGGCAACCTGCAGGTCTTTCACCAACCCGCCTTCCAGGTAATCGGGCTCGGCCGTGTGTTCGGGCTGCCGGTACAATCGATCATCATGGCGTTTCTTGTCGTGGTCGCCGCCTGGGCGCTGCGCCGCACCGTTTTTGGCCGGCAACTGCTGGCCGTCGGGGGTAACGAAGAAGCCGCGCGATTGTCGGGCATCCCGGTCGTAAGGGTCAAACGCGCGGTCTACGCCTTGAGCGGTATCTGTGCGGGAATCGCAGGATTGATCGTTATCGCCATCAACTCTTCGTCGGACGCGAACCTGGTCGGCTTGGGGATGGAACTGGATGCGATTGCGGCCGTCGCGGTCGGCGGCACGCTCCTGCTCGGGGGACAAGCTTACCTGGTGGGAACATTAGCCGGGGCCCTGATCATCCAGCTCGTGCGGTACACGCTTTTGGCCAACGGCGTGCCGGATGCGGCGGCACTGGTGGTGAAAGCGGCGATGATCATCGGTGCCGTGTACTTTCAACGCCGGGGAGGTGCCCGATGAAAACACGCCCGCGGCGCAGTGCAGGTGCCGGCGCGGCGACCGTGCAGCTGATCAGCCAGAACAGCGTCATCATTGCCCTGATTTTCATGATCGTCTTCGGGTCGCTCCGTTATGATCATTTCTTAGGGCTTTTCAACATCCTCACGGTGCTGCGGTACAACTCGATGTTTGCGCTGATCTCGCTGGGGATGTGCTTCGTGATCATGAGCGGCGGCATCGATCTTTCGGTAGGCGCCGCCGCCGCGCTCGGCAGCGTGGTCTCGGCCCTGCTTAGCCCGTACGGGCTCTGGGCAGGTTTGCTGGGTGGAACCGCAGCCGGCGGTGCCATCGGGCTGCTGAACGCGGTCGCGATTACCCGGTTGCGGATCGCACCCTTTATCGCGACGCTGGCGGCCATGCTGGCTGCCCGGGGCGCCGCCCTGCTCGTCTCCAACAACCAGTCTGTCTCCGTGTCGTACGACACCGACTTTACCCAAATCGGTCAGGGAGATTTCCTCGGTTTTCCGATTCCGGCCTGGAT
>JAFAUY010000034.1 GCA_019243005.1 Verrucomicrobiota bacterium
TTGGAAACAAGGTTTATGGGCGTTATTATCGGTGTAGAACGAACCGCACTTTCACGCCCCGGCTACTCTCAGCTGCCCCTCCGGAGCAATAACCGCCACCCGCTACCCAAAGATGTGGGGAAAGCTCAGCCCTGAAATGCCGGGATAGGATGCCCCTCTGGGGCTTGCGTCCGATCGGGACACCATGGCTGACTGGGCCTCGCGACCCGGGTGAGCAAACTCGAGCAGGCTGTGGCCGCCGTACGCAAAAAATTTTTCAACTTTTTTCCAGTAAGTTGAAACAAAGGCTCGCCGTTGGCGTTGCAGGGGTGAACACGTGCGCGGCTTGCGCGTAAAGCGCAGACCGGCGATGGGCCGGCCCGCTCGCCAAAAGGAAACGAACACCGCCATGAAAAACGCAACCGCGATCCCCCCTGCCAGCCTCACGTTTGACGCCGCCCTGGAAACTCCGGCGCAGGTGCGGGGCGGTTACACGGTCGTTCTCCCGAACCGTCACGAGGCCGAACGCCGGTGGTGCGGGATCGAGGGTCGCGGCGCGCGGCGCCGCGAGATCCAGTCGGTCTGGTTCGAGATGCTGACCATCGCAGGCGTTGGTATCCTCGTCTACAGCGTTGCCATGCTTCTTTATCTCACTTGCTAGGCCTCAACCATGGCCTTTATCACGCCGGTTTCAGGCTGGGTCCAACGAGGAAATTCCGTGACCGCGTCGGCAAACGAGGCGCGATGGGTAATCCAGGGCACGGTGTCAATCCGGCCGTTTTCGACCAGGCTGATAATACGGGTGAAGTCCTCCGGGCGCGCGTTTCGACTGGCCAGAAGGGTAAGTTCACGCCGGTGAAAATTAGGATCGTTAAACGTCACCTCACCCGGGAACAAGCCCACAAAAACCAGCCGGCCACCGTGGGCCGGGTAATCAAATGCGCCCCTCATTGATTGGGGGTTGCCGGTGGCGTCAAAAACCACCGTCGGCAGATCGCCGGAAGTAATCTGTCTGAGTGCTTCGAGCGGGTCTTCGCGGGCGGCGTTGATCACGTGAGGTACGCCCAATTGCTCGCGACAAAACTCGAGGCGCTTGGGGTTGATGTCGAGCACGATGGCTTGCGCCCCGGCTTCGATCGCAAACTGCATTACCGCCAGCCCGATCGGGCCGGCGCCGATCACCAGCGTAAATTCGCCCGCCTCAACCCGCGCCCGATCCACGGCATGGCACCCGATCCCAAGCGTCTCGACCAGGGCTAACTGATCCAACGTCAGGCGCTCCGAAGGGTGCAACTTGCGACTCGGCACAATAAAGGCTTCGCGCATTCCACCGTCGGTATGGACGCCTAACACCTGCAGCGTCACGCAGCAGTTCGGTTTGCCGCGGCGGCAGGCGATACAGCGGCCGCAGTTGAGGTAAGGTTCAACCGAGCAGCGGTCACCCGGTTTTACGTTTCCGGTCGAGCCCCCCACCGCAACAACTTCCACGCCCAGCTCATGACCAAGGATTCGAGGGTAGTTGAAAAACGGTTGGTTGCCCTTGAACGCGTGGAGGTCGGTGCCGCAGATGCCGATACGGCGCACCCGTACCAGCGCTTCGTCGGGTTGGATCGATGCCGCGACGGGAGGCCCTTCAATGGAGAGCAGGGCGAGGCGACCGGGTTCTTCAAGGCGAATTGCTTTCATATTGATCAAAACAAGGATGAGGTTGGTCCGGATGGCCGCGAGGAGTTGCAGAATGTTTCGCCTAGCTGCCCAGGAGCGGGTCGCGGTGCTCAGGACGCCCGCGGGTGAAGTTAAAGCGGTGAATCGGCTTAAGGACCTCGAGCACTTCGGCCATAAGCCTTTCGTCCATCGGTTCCTGGACGAAGTCAATGTTGTCGCAGACCGCATCGGGCCGCGCCGTTCCGACGAGCGTGGTGGCGATATCGGGGTGGGAGCACGAATATTGCAACGCCAGCTTGACGACGTTGGCGCCTTTCGCCTTGCAATGCTCAACGGCTTTCCGGCAACCGTCTATGATGGCCTTGCCGGCGGGGTGCCAGGCGGGCGGCCCCTGCGGGGTCAGCAGCCCCATGCCGGTCGGCGACGCGTTGATAATGCCGACGCCTTTTTCTTTGAGGTAGGGAATCAGATCGGCCAGCGAGTCGTCGTTCAACTCGTAATGGCAAAATGACAGGATGGTGTCGACCGTGCCGCATTTTACCCGTTCGAGGATGCTCGGGAAAACTTTGAGGGGCAGGCCGGTGATTCCGACAAAGCGCGTCAGGCCCTGACTTTTGAGGCGGTGCAGGGCAGGCAGCGTTTCGTTCACGATCTGATCGTGATCCGCGAACTCGATGTCATGGCATTGAATCAGGTCCACATAGTCCACGCCCAATCGTTTGAGGCTCTCGTGCAGGCTGCGCTCCGAGCGCCCCGCCGAGTAATCGTAGTCCCCCTTCGCTTCGCTGTAAGCGCCGACTTTGGTGGCGAGGTAATACCGATCGCGCCGCAGGCCGCGGAGCGCCCTTCCCAGGTTGATTTCCGCAAGCGTCTCACCGTAGGCCGGCGCGACGTCGATGAAGTTGATGCCGCCGTCGAGGGCAGCCCTCACCGTCTCGATACATTGTTCGGGGTTAACCTGTTCAAAGACGCCGCCGAGCGACGACGCGCCGAAACTGAGCACCGACACCTCCATGCCGGTATTTCCGAGTTTGCGGTATTCCATGGGCTTAAAGGAATCTCTGTTTTAATCAATAAAGCTTCAAGCGTACCGAGGGGACGCGATCGCTTTTAAAGGCCCCCGCGGCGCTGATGCTTCAGGGCCGCGGCAAACGGTCTGCGGACCAAGCCCTTGCGGGCAGGCCGCCAAGGGACCAAAAAGGAAGCAACGCAAACTGCTTATGCAAAACGACTCACCCATCGATCCCCGCGTCCGCATCGGTCATGTGCACCTGAAGGTTGCAAACCTGGAGCGCTCGCTGGGTTTTTATTGCGGGGTATTGGGGTTTCAGCTCATGCAGCGATACGGCTCTGAGGCGGCCTTCGTCTCCGCCGGCGGGTACCACCACCATATCGGGCTCAACACGTGGGAAAGCCCCGGCGGTTCGCCATCGCCACCGGGCGCGACGGGCCTTTACCATCTGGCCATCCTCTACCCAACCCGAGCGGAACTCGCCGAGGCGTTGTGCCGCGTCACCGGTGCGGGCATCGCGTTGGAGGGCGCCTCGGATCATGGGGTAAGCGAAGCGCTCTACCTGCGTGACCCGGACCAGAATGGGGTCGAACTTTACTGGGATCGGCCGCCCGAACAATGGCCGCGCACGGCGGGCGGGCAGCTGGCGATGTTCACCCGCCCGCTTGATCTTAACGGCCTGCTCGCGGAAGCCAAATCCCAGAGCGGCACTTAGCAGGCAGCTCTATCGGAAAGCAATTCTATGTCGATATACGATCGTGCGGCCGGCGCCGTCATGGGTGCGTTGATTGGTGAAGCCCTGGGGGTTGGCCCGCACTGGTATTACGACCTCGAGGAGATGAGGCGCGATTACGGGGATTGGATCACCGGCTACACGGAGCCCAAGCCGCACCGTTACCATGCGGGGTTGAAAGCCGGACAGCTATCGCAAGCCGGGATCATCACGGCCATGCTGCTTCGCTCCGTGGTGGAGAGGAACGGTTACGATGAAGCCGATTTTTGCCGTCGCCTGGATGCGGAACTCTTTCCGCAGCTGGACGGGACGCCCCGGGGTGGGCCGGGCGGCTACACCAGCCAGTCGATCCGTGAAGCGTGGCGGCGGCGCGTGGAGCTGAAGAAACCCTGGACGGAAACGGGCGGTCACGCCGATACCACCGAGGCGGCCGAGCGCGCCCTGGTGCTGTCTGCCCGTTACGCCAGAGCACCTGCGAAAGTGGCGGAGACCGTCAGCGCAAACTGTCGTCTGACGCAGGCCGATGAGGCGATCGTCGCGATGACGACGGCCTATTGCTGCGTGCTGGCATTGCTCGTGCGGGGCGAAAGGCTCGACCCGTTCCTCTCGGATAAGCTGTTGGATTTGGTGAAAGCGGGCGAACTTCCGTTCCATGCCGTCACGAGCGGCAGACTCCTGGCGCCGCGGCCGGGCGATCCTGATCCTCCGCGAGCGGGACGCTTCTCCTCCCCCGACGCGTTATTGACGCCCTCCTACATGGCCGAAGCCGCCCTGGATCCTCAGATCAAGATCGAACCGGCCTGGAAGGTGTCGGTCGTCTATGGTATGCCCTGCGCCATGTATCATCAGCTCCCGGCGGCCTATTATCTGGCGGCGCGATTCTCCGATGATTTTGAGCCGGCGGTGCTGCACGCGCTGAATGGGGGCGGACAGAACCAGGCGCGCTGCATGCTCACCGGCGCGTTGGTCGGCGCACAGGTCGGGTTGTCCCGCATCCCCAAACGCTTCCTGGATGGGCTGGAGAATGCCTCCGCGTTGGGTGTTCTCGCGAGCCAGCTTGGGAAACAGGCAGAAATCTCACCGTAAAACGTTCATTCCAAACGCATCCGCAAACGCTCGCCGCGCGGTAAAACCTCACCAACGCCCTGAAAGCGGAATCGCGCAGGTTAAGCGACAAAATGATGATCATGCCAGATGAACTCCTGGCGAAATTAGGCCTGCTGCGCCTGGTGGCCGGCGCGGCCCACCTCGCCGTGCTGATCGGGCTGCAGCGTGGTCTGAGCTGGTCGATCAAGTTGTGGCGGGTAGACCGGCTCTCGTTGATCGCCAATCAGGGCGCGCGACCCGCCATCCTGCCGGCGACGCTGACGCGGCTGCAATTCTGGCTTTGGCTCTGCAGCCTGATTTCCTTGAAAAGCCGTTCGAGAACTGGACGCGCCGTTCGGCGGAACTGCTCGGCACCGTGTTTCTGTACTTCGATTGCCACCTGCCGCTCGAGGGGTTGCGGGCGGAACTCTCCCGCGTTCTCGCCGCCCACCCGCCCTGGGACAAACGGGTCGAGAAATTGCAGCTGACCGAGGCCCGGGAGAACTCCATCCAACTGCGCGCCCTGATGAGCGCGGCCGACCCCGATGCGCTTTGGACGCTGCGCTGCGATGTTCGGGAGGCACTGGTCCGGTTCGTTCGGGAACGCTACCCTTCGTGCCTGGTGAGGACGCGGGTGATGATGGACGGGCCGCCGAATTCGGATGCAACCGAGCGGTAAGAACAGTTCGCGAAGGTCCGCACGGCGGCTAAGCTGATACCGGGCGAACACGGATTTCCGAAGTCCGAACATAAGCGATTTACCGCGTTCGCAGACTACCAAAGGGATCCGATGCACGCATTTGCCATTTACCGAGAAAGTGAGTTGACGAACGATCAATTTATCGAACTGGTAGCCTCTGGAAAACCGTTGCACCTGTGTGGCTGCAGGATCCGGGGCGAAGTGGATCTTAGTCACCGTTCCTTGCCGGGTCGCATCATTTGTGAAGGCTGCATTTTTGATTCGACGGTTTTGACCATCGAAACGCGTTTCGGTAGCACCGTCCACTTCACCCATTGCAAGTTCCAGGGGGGAATTGACTCGACCGCGGCGCACGTCGAAGGCGCCCTGCAGCTGAATGGCTCCTTTTTCGCCGTGGCGGAAACCGTGACCGAGACTGAGCGCTGGCCGGACGACATCATCGCGCCCGCCACCCCATCGCAGCGCGCCGGCTTCGGCCATATGAAGATCGCCGGGTCGCTTGACATGGATGAAACGGTCGTCGACGGAACCCTTGAACTGGAAGGCACGGTGGTGGAAGGATCGCTTCGCCTGCGCGGAGCGCAAATTGCCGGCAGACTGGTTGCCCGTTGCTGCGAGGTCCGCGGTGAGTGCGATCTGGACGCCCTTTCCGTTCCTGCCGCTACGGGTCAGCCTCTTAACGAGCGCAAACAGACACGAGTTGGCGGTGACTGTATCTTCTCATCGTCCAAACTCGGCGGCCATGTGACGCTTTCGGGAGCATCCATCGAGGGCCACGTCCGGTTTATCTCCAGTCAAGTCGAAGGCTGGGTGATCATGCGTCCGGTGGACGTTTCCGTAGACGTGGACACGGGATTCCCGGCCTTGCTCCCCCGGGTAGGCAGACCGCTGAAGGGTGGAGTCGCATTTTGGCGCGGTGCGATAAACTTCAGTTACGCTACCGTAAAGGGAACCGTTCTTCTTTCCGGTGCAGAACTTCACGGCTCGCTTCGGCTCGACTCTGCCGAAGTAAAGCAGGATGTCTGGTTGTATTATACTGATGTTGGGAGCAGTCCGTTTCCCG
>JAFAUY010000341.1 GCA_019243005.1 Verrucomicrobiota bacterium
CCGCGGAAATTGAACGCGACCATGCGTAGGGCATTGCGAATGACAAAGAGCGGGTCATGCGCAAACACCGCCGGTAAATGACGGCACTTCATCCAGCGTTCCGCTTTCCACCGCAGAAACTCGATTTCTTCCGCGGTGAGGTGTTCAGACGCGACCACCGAAGTCGTGCCGTCGTACTCTTCGACCTTGTCGCTGGTGACCAACCCGCGGCGCTGGAGGTCCTTGGTCATCGGGGTACGCGGATAGGGGGTTGGGTGCTGGATGTAGGGCCAGTCGATGTATCGCCGGGCAAAGTCCAAATTCGCTTCGATGGACTCGCGGGTGTCAGCGGGACTGCCAACGATCAGGCCACCGATCACGTACATCTTGTTCCGATGCAGGTAATTGATCGCCTTGACGGCGGCGTTGCCGGCTTTGCGCCCGTTTTCGCGCCTGGTATTTTTGGAGGCGGCGCGCAGGAATTCCAAGTCGCGCTCCACCACGTTTTCGATCCCGAGAAAGACGTAGCGAAACCCGGCTTTGCGCATCAAAGGCGCAAGGGTCTCACCATGGTTAGCGATGGTGGACGTCATCGCCTGCACGGAGTAATCGATAGAATTTAACCCGGCATCTATGATCGCCTGGCAGAGCGCCTCAAAGCGCCGCACGTTCAGCGTGATGTTGTCGTCGACGATGAAAATGACGCGCGCCCCGTGGTCACGCGCGTCGCGGATGTCTGCGATAACCCGCTCAAAGGAGAACGTCTGGACGTTCCGGCCGCGCATTTCGATGATCGAACAAAAGCTGCAGTCGAAAGTGCAGCCTCGAGAGGTCTCGATTACATCAATCTGCCGCCCGAGCATCGTGTAGCCGGTCAGGACGCGCGCGTTCCGGTTGGGTAACCGCACCTCGCCACCCTCGAGACGGCTGACCGGGCGGTCCGGATTATGGATAAACCGGCCGCCGCTCCTGAAGGAAAGCCCCGCGATGTGGTCATACCCCGCCCCGGTCTCGATGGCGCGCACCAACTCACGGAACGTGATCTCGCCGTCTCCCCGGACGATAAAGTCGACCCCCGCTGCTGATCCATCGGCGTACGCTTCCCACGCCAGACTCGGATCGTAACCGCCGACGACAATTCGTGCGCCGGGCCGAAGAGAACGCACCAACTGGATGATCGACTTGGCGGTTTTGCGCTGGAAGGTCATGATGGACAGCCCTACCAAGTCAGGCTCCCATTCATTCACCAGCCGCGTGACGGTCTCTTTTACGCGCCGTTGCACCAGGATCAGATCCGCCACGGCAACCTTATGGTGCGGATCGACATTGCCGGCCAGCGACGTAAGCGCGCCGTTCGGCATTCGAACGCAAATCACCGGCATGTGCTCAAAGGAATCCGGCATTGAGAGAAGCAGGATGTTCATGTTTCAAGGATCCCAGGATTTATCCGGAGCCAGGCTGCGGAACCCATATTGCGCCACTTACATTTTCCACGATTTATCGGTCGGAGGCGCAGCCTTGCTTGAGACAATCAAAAACCGGCGTAACTGGCAAGCCTGGTTGCCGTTGGCCATGATGATGACGCCTTTGAACGCATCCAAGATGACCTCAAAGCCGCCGGGCGGGATCCCGCGAGTTTCGGCCCGCGCCCCCGGAGGGCCACGGCGGCCACGGACGCCCTGGACCGGGGCGCCGGCTTGAGCAAAGCCCGGGAGTGGCTGGGACACGCGAGCGTGTCGACCACCACCTCTATGACCGGCGCCGCTCCCGACCCGAGGACAGCCCCACCTTCCGGGTGGCCTGCTGAGCAAAACATCCATTTTGCAAGTTATCGATAGGACGGCACCCTCTTGTTTGCCGTGAACGCGCCTCGCGAGCCGGGGTTTCCTCATGCCCGTTCAAGCGAACCCTACTAATAAGTATTAGTGCAAGAGTCAGAACGGTAACGGCTACCAGTTATGGTAGACATAAGCATTTCGATTCTGTACACATAGGTAACACTAACATTAACTGTTATGTAAACAACGAGTGAAGTATTGTTCGACCTGCGTCGCCAGAGCGTTTAAGCAGGTGGCATGAGCCCCTCGGTAACTGCCACGGTAATGCAAACAGTGCTCATCGCCCTGATTCGCCGAATGAAGGTTTTCGCGGTAACGGCAGCGTTTCTCGCCGGACTGCCTGCGACGGCCCAAACCGCTCAAAGCGTCTCGCTGGTTTGGGATGCGAATCCCGAATCCGACGTTGCCGGCTACCGTGTGCATTACGGTACGTCGAGCGGAAACTACTCCCAAAGCGTCGATGTAGGAAACGTCACTGCTACAACGATCTCAAACCTGGCTGCCGGGCAGACTTACTACTTCGTGACCACCGACTACAACACCGCCGGGCTGGAAAGCCTGCCCTCAAACGAGGTGGCCTATACCGTCCCCACTGCCACGCCTACTCCTACCCCCGTCCCCACACCCACGCCTCGTCCTAATCCTGTGGTCAAAGACTTTAACGGCGACGGCTATGCCGACCTGGTTTGGGAAAACACCAGCACCGGCCA
>JAFAUY010000445.1 GCA_019243005.1 Verrucomicrobiota bacterium
GTGAGAGGCTGACCGAGACATTGCTCCTGAAAATCAATCTCCTGGCCCAAGCGGTAGGTCAGGTCGAATCCCAAACGCGCATCCGCCGGCGGCCGTTCCTGCGGTTGGACCAGGACAGTTTCAGGGTTCACCTGGCGGCGCCCGGTCCGGGTCTGCCCGCGTTCTGGAATGCGCGGGTGGAACTGGTTGCCGATAGCGCGGCCGAACCGGTTTCGCTGGGGCAAACCGACCTGCCTTATTTCCTGCCGCCGGACGCGCTCTCCCCGTCCGTATACCAGCCCAAAAGTACGCCGGTGTACCGGCGCTCGGCGGCAACGATCCGCATCCGCGAAGTTTTTCCGTCGTCGGATGGAAGGACTGCCCTCGACCTCACGTTCGCCACCGATGACGAGTTGCCAGCGGCTGCAAGCGACCTTGTCCATCTCACGCTGCCGGCCGGCGGCGGCACCCTGGACGTGTATGGCCACCCGGACAAACCGCGCGGCTTGGCCGAGCATGAAGTGCGCATCCGGACGTTGCCGCAGGCCATATCGCCCGCAGTATGCAAGGATTTGGAACGAATGGCGGGTCTGCCGCTGACCAAGGTTCCATTCGAATTGTTGCCTCGACTAACGTCCCCTTACGATCTCTATGCGTTGGCGGTGACCGGCGCAAGGGTGCTGCTCTCGGCCGAAGAGAATCCTCTTCCCATTGTCATCGACGAACTTCTTAGCTTTGCCGTTCAACTGGCCTCGGAACCGCACCGGCAGAAGCCGCTTGGGCAACGGATTATCCGGCTGTTCGAACAGGAAGCGCGGTGGTCGCGCACGCTCGGACCACAAAATGTGCGCCGCCAGCCGAGCCGGGATGGGCAACCTGAAGCCAAGATCCCGCTCGAGCTTTGGGCTGAAGTGCTGGCGATCCTGGTCAAATCCCTGCCGGGCGGACCGGACAGTTATTGCCGCGATTTCGGGGATGCGCCGCCGTTGGCGTTGGAAACAGCATTTCACGGCCCGCTCACCGACTTGCGCCGCCTGGAAGTGATTCTGCGGGGCACGGTGACCAATGAAAGTGAGCCGAATGCCGAGGTGCAAAGCGCGATCGACGAGGTGCGCCAGGGATTGATCCGCGCCAAGCGCTGACCGGCACACCGCGTTCGCCGTGTGAACCTTTTACGCCGTGCCCGCCCTACCCGCTACCCGCCACTCCTCACGGCAGCACGGCCCAGACTTCAACGATCCGGTTTTTCGCGAACTCCTTGGCATCGAAAATACTGGTTCCACCCATGGCGATCGGGTACATCACGTTGAGGACCCCGCATTTGTCCCGCAACAGGTCAATCGTGGTTTGGGCGCGCCCTTGCGATAACTGTTGATTTAGCAGGTCGTCACCTTGCCGGTCTGCAAACCCGAGGATGACGAGAACGACGGCAGGATCGTCCAACACCTTTTTGATCTGCGGCTGGGTGACCGTGTTTTGAACCAAGCTGACCTCCTGGGGCGGAATTTTGGTGACGGAGGTTTCAAAAGAGACGGTAAAGAGGCGCCCCATGCCCTTCGCCTTGTCTACCAACTCGTAAGCCCGGTCCTTTTGCGCCTGCGGATACGGGGAAGTTTCAATGCGGCGCAGGACCTCCCGGCGAACCGCCGCGATTTCCGGGGTACTCGTATCGAAATTCAGCGGGCCCACGGGCGTGGCGACCGGCTCCGGCGTGGTGGCTGGCGGGGTCTCCGCAGGAGTGGCCGCTATCACCGCACTCGGCGTCGGAACCGGCGTTGGAGCGGCTACGGTGGGCGTTGCGACAGGGGTAGGCGATTCCTGTACCAGCACGACGTGCGGGCGCGGCGAGTTCGTCAACGTCCAGATAATCGCGCCGACGGCGAACAGCAAGACCGCTCCGACGCCGATCAGAACGTACAGCGTGTACGGTGCACCCTTTTTTGGACCGACCGGTTCCAGCGGCGAGCCGCACTCGGGACAGCGAAAATCTTTCGTCACCACCGTGATTTTCTCGTTTCGGTAGGCCAGCTTGCAGCCGGAATAGTTTGTACATTTGCCAACGCGTTGAGCCATACGGGGAAAAGGCCTCTATAGCCTTCATCGTCACATGGGGTCAAATATGGAGCGCTGGAACCTTCAGACGAGCTTCCGTATCCGGCTAACGGCCTGGTCGGCCAAACGCGTCGGTTCAGGCAAACGGTAACGGGTACACATCTTCAGAACAAGGTCGCAAGCTGACCTGATCGATACCCGGTGCCCGGGCGAGACGTACAGGGGTTTCACCCGAT
>JAFAUY010000449.1 GCA_019243005.1 Verrucomicrobiota bacterium
CAGCAGGGAGTCCGCCGGCACTCAGGATGCCGAATGACGCGATTCCGGCCTGGTCTTTACCGAGTCCCGCGTCGTTAAAAACCGCGCCACGCAGGGGAATGCTGAGTGCGTACCTGGGAACATTTTGTGAGGCGTGCGATCCAGCTATCACGATTTTGTTTGCATCCTCGGGAATGATTTCACTGATGGAATCAACCAGAAGGACGGGAACTCCCGAATTTTCGACCTCGTATCGAATTTCAATCCTCTCTTTGCCGGATCGATATTTAGGCCCATTTTCGACGGGACCACGAATTATGATGGGCTCGCGAACGTTCTCGGTGCCGCGCTGCCTGAAGCAGTGTGGCCCGCGTTAGCGAGGCTGGACTGGTTGGGCGGCCAGGGCTGGACACCGCAAGAGCATCCGGACATGCGGTTCATCGATGACGACCGACCTGTGCAGCCGCCCGGCCAGCCGATCCACGATGCCTTGGACCTAGGCGTTCGGCATGTGGCCATCCTCCAAGGGGAGGAAGGCGCGGAGGGCGCTCCTGGCAGCGGTTGCAGACCGCCGTAGCTAGGGGAGCAGTATCGCCCGGCGGATAGCTCGGCATCTGTCCCAGCCGTTCTACCGGTCCTCAACCTGGTCCCGGAAGATCCAGCGCAACGTTTCGGGGAAGACAGCGCCGCCGTGCCGGAGGCTGTGCCCGCCAGTGCCGAACTCGAACACCGTGTCATAGCGGCGATACCGGAGAGCGGCGGCAAGGTCCTGGTTCGCATTGGGGAGGTTTCCGAAGATGAGCTCCACGTCCCTGGAGCCCGTCTGGTGCCATACGCGGATCGGCTTGCGGGGGGCCTGCCGCACCATGGACGAAAGTGCGTGAGCGCCGCGGATGTTGACAAAGCTGCCGCAGTGCGCTATTACGTTGCCGAACTGGTCCGGCCTGTGGAAGGCCGCGGTCAGGGCGCATGCGCCGCCGGAACTGAGCCCGCAGATCACCCGGCCGGCTGGGTCGTCTGTCAGGTCGGCGTGCTGCCTGACGACCGGGAACAGCTCCTCGACCAGGAACCGGGCGTAGTCGCCGTTGACAGAGTCGTACTCGAAGCTGCGATTGTCTCGGCCACCCCAGATGGGGTTCCCCGGACCCACCTCGCCCGGTGCCACGAATAGCCCGACAGTCATCGGGATCTCGCCCCGATGCACCAGATTGTCAAGCACGGTGGTGGCGTTGACCGTGGGGCTGAAATAATACGGCCCATCTTGGCACACCAGTAGGTTCACCTTCTTATGCCCAGTGGCTCCGTGCGGAAGGTAGAGCCACACGTTCCGCTCCACCCCGGGGTACACGGTGTGACTCGTCCAGCGGAAGCGGTATCGCTGCCCGGTGGGCACACCCTCTTGCGGCAGGGAGTCGGCACTAAGTGAGTAATCCGACGTCTGATCGTCACCCAACGTCAGAGCCGCCTTGTCTTTCCCGGAGATGTTCAGCGTCAGGAAGTCGGCCGCCAGTTCCTCGGCCTCGCTCACCTGACCGTCCGTGCTGTCGACGGGGACGAATTTCACTGACCCAGTTACGTCTGTCACGGACATGAGCATTCACGAGGGGGTTCGTCGTCGCTAGAAGAACATGTAGAAATTGTTTCGGTTGCGTTCCTACCGAGAGAGGAAGCGGCGAGAAGATCTCTCGTCACCGACACGCGCGAGGGTGAGCTGCCGGTGCAGGCCTATGAACTGTTCAACTCCACCGAGCTGCTGGGTTGGATGGGGATGGAGCGGATGCTGGCCGGGGTGTCCACCCAAGCGCTGAAGTTTGCGATCACATCCTCGCGCAGGGGGGGTGGCAAGGTGGCACGGACCGAGCGCCATCGAAGGCAACGACATACTCACAGTTGGCCGGCAAGCGATTCGACCATCGGCTGCTTCTCTGCCGACAGTCATCGAGGTGCTCATCGATGGGATCTTTCTACATAACGTGGAGACGACCGCTCAACGTTGCGACGGTACGCGGATGTGGCGCAACTCACTCGGATCCGATACTAGAAGCCGGTCCTTACGCCGGGTTGCCGTCCGAGAAGAAGGACGGCACCTGTCGTAGGCGTGAAAAAATGATCCCTACTTCGAAGGCGCGCGTCAGCGAAATCCTCTGAGGCGGCACTCGCATAGCCACTGAGGCGTCAAGAATGCATTCGATCCGAAGGCAATCGTCAACCCCGGGTCATCTTGAACCGGACGGCCGGCTAGATCTGCAACCCGCAACATCAAAAAGACACCGTATGGAATCAGACCGCGAGCGGTTCGGCCAGCGGAGTCACAAC
>JAFAUY010000018.1 GCA_019243005.1 Verrucomicrobiota bacterium
GCTGGGGTGCCGGCTGCGGTTTCTGACCTACGGGGTGGTGCTGGGCAGCCGGCAGTTTGTGGAGGAGCAGCTGGGCCGCTGGCGGGGGCGGGGCGGAGAGGGGGCCCCATCCTCCGCGGCGGCGGCGGCGGCCCGGGAGCCGGCGGCGGCGGGGGCGGGCTGGTTTGTGTGCTGGCGGGGCCGGGCGGTGCCGGTGGGAGGCGCCCCGGGCTGACGGGCCGGTCAGCCCAGCCCGCTTGGCCGGCCGCGGGCCCCGCCCCAAGGCCCGGGCCGGTCAAAGCGGGCCCCAGGCAGCGGGGGGTCAGTTCCCTTACTGGTCCGCTGGTCGAGGGCGGTTTCGGGCGGCGGCCCGTCCTAAAGGCGAGGGGGCGCGTCCGCCACAGGTCCGTTGGTTTGTGTTTTGAGGCCTTTCCGGTTGTCGTTCTCACGGTCGCGACCGGGAGCCCTGGTTTGACATCCCGCGCTGACGCTCGAAGGTACCGGGGTGAGCATGAAACGCCTCACGCTGTCTGCCCTGATCGTCAGCTTCCTGCTCTTGATTACGACGTTTGCCCAGCGGCCTCTCCCATTCGAGCAATGGCAGGATGCGGTTACTGCCTATCACCTCGGGGTACTCAAGGGTTACCGAGGCGACCTCGACGGCGCCATCGCGCAATTTGATTACGTGATTCGGTTGCACCCGAACGATCCGATTGCCTATTACAATCGTGCCCTCGTGGAGACCGTTAAGAGGGACTTCGGGAAGGCGGTGACCGATTTTGAGCACGCGATTCAGTTAAATCCCCGCTTTGCGCGCGCGTACAAGGACCTCGGCTCGGTGCACGCAAACGAAGGTGATCTGGATCAGGCGATCGCGGACTTCGATCATGCCCTAAAGATTAACCCAAGCTTTGCGGAGGCTCACAACAGCCTGGGATCGGTCAAGGCGATGAAAGGTGACCTGGACGGGGCGATGGCGGAATTTAATTTAGCCGTCCGGTTTGACCCTGATTTCGGGCAGGCGTTTGACAACCTGGGCTCGGCCAAACTCAGGAAAGGCGACCTGGACGGGGCGACCGCCAACTTCGAACAAGCGCTTCGCATCAACCCGAGAGATTACCAGGCGCTTCGGGGGGAGGGCTTATGCAAGTACGCGAAGGGCGACTTTTCCGGAGCGGTGTCCCCTCTGATCGTGAGCAGTGAGCTCGCGCCCCAGGCAACGGACGGGTATTTGCACCTGATAATCTGGCTGGCTCGCGCCGGGCAAGGGCAATTGGCGTCCGCGAACCAGGAGCTTTCTACATATCTGAAGAACCGCGGCTTGGCATCGGCGCACGACTGGCTTTCGACGATCGGGGCCTTCCTGCTGGGCCAGATTGATGAGGCCGGTTTTCTGGCGGCCGCCGGTTCGGGGGAGCCGCAGACAGACGGGGCTCAACATTGTGAAGCCTGGTTTTATGCCGGTATGAAACGCCTGTTAGCCGGCGACAGGCAGACGGCAACTGAGTATTTCAATAATTGCCTGGCAACCCGGGAGACCGCTTTCGATGAATACATCCTGGCTCAAGCTGAGCTGACCCGGCACGAAGGAGGCCTATAGCGCGCCTCACGCTCGAGGCGGGCATAAACGTCTTTTGCGCAACATCTGGCCACGTCAGCCTGCTCATGCGCGATCTTTGCGGACAAGCCGGTGTGACCGGTCGGCTTCAGGAAGGCATCGATGGTTTGCCGGTCTCAATGTGACCTAAGTTGTATTCTCGCTGGCCGGTGATCCCATTGGCGTGCAGCGTCGCGGAGCCGTCCGCCTGAATTTTGCCGTCCAGCTCGAGCCAGGCCGGCTGGCCGCGGGTGCCGTGCTCGCCGTGAAGCACTCCATCCTTCACTTGGGCCGGGAATTGAAAGGTGTAGGCGCGGGCGACCACGTCCGTCGGGTCCTTGTATTCAGGAGTATAGAGCGTGACCGCCCAGGTACCGTCAAAAGCGCTGGAAGCAGCTTTTGCCAGGGGTGCCGACAGCATGCCGGACGCGGCAAGCGCCACAGAGAGCAGGGATGCAAGCTTGATAGGTTTCATAGGCCTGGGGAGATGCCTAGCAGAAGCACCCAAAAAACTCCCGT
Organism: Verrucomicrobiota bacterium; assembly: GCA_019243005.1. Taxonomy (GTDB): domain Bacteria; phylum Verrucomicrobiota; class Verrucomicrobiia; order Chthoniobacterales; family JAFAMB01; genus JAFBAP01. The sequence goes on from JAFAUY010000018.1 coordinate 2,096, forward strand.
CTTAACCGATCGGCTGGTTAACTTTCCGCGAGGCTCAAGGAACGATGCCGGTGCAGAAAGGATCAATTGCTAGATACCCCGGGGATCTCGTCGCGTGTGCAATGCGGACGCGACCGACTCGAGCGATGCGCTGACGGAACGGCGGTCACGAGTCGTGACGTCTCCATCATCAGGTTGAAAACCGTGCAATAAAAGATCGCGTGGTTCGAACCTGTGTGCAGGTCGTTACAGCCGGCTTTTCGGGACGGCGGGAGAGTTGTATAGACGTGCGCGCTGATCGCAGCCGCGGCGACCGTTACGGAAATGTTGCAAACTAATTTTTGTCTTCTCCCCGCGGTACATAAATCATTCCAGCTGTTGCCGCCGTATCCGGCCGTACACTCGCCGCCTGGGCGGTATGACCGTCCGGGTCAGGGCGCGACACGCTGAAAACCGTATCGAGGATGAAAATCATTCAAATTGCCTGTTTGGCGGCAATCGCATTTACCGATTGCTGCTTCGGGCAGGAAACCGTGCAAAACAGCCAGCGGAGTTTACAAACCGCCTATCCCATCGAGCACCTGGTGATCATTTTCCAGGAGAACATTTCTTTCGACCACTATTTCGCCACCTACCCTGTGGCCGCAAATCCGGCCGGAGAACCGCGTTTCGTCGCCAAGCCTGGTACTCCCAGCGTGAATGGCCTTACGCAGGACCTTCTCACCCGGAATCAGAACGCCTTGCAGCCGCAGCGACTTGATCGTTCGCATGCCGCCACCGCCGACCAGAACCATAATTACCTCAATGAACAAGAGGCGATGGACCATGGATTGATGGACAAGTTTGTCGAGTACACCGGGACGGCTGAACCGGACGGCAGTCCGACCGTCGTGATGGATTACTTTGACGGAAACACGGTCACCGCGTACTGGAACTACGCGCAAAACTTCGCGATGAACGATAATTCGTTCGGTTCGGTACCGGGTCCTTCGACTCCGGGCGCGATCAACGTGGTTTCCGGCCAGACGCATGGCGCCGTGCCGACCCAGATCACCGGTTTGGTTGAGCAGGGCTCGGTTATCAACGACCTTGACCCGGCGGGTGATATCGCGTCCGGCGGCACCACGTTTCAAATGACCGGCAAAAACATCGGTGATCTGCTCAACGCGAAAAACATCACCTGGGGCTGGTTCGAGGGAGGTTTCGATAATCCGAGCCAGACTCACATCGGGGCCAACGGGAGCCCGAAAGCCGACTACATCCCGCACCATGAACCGTTTCAATACTACCCGCAGACGGCAAATCCGGCGCACAAGCCGCCAACCTCCGTCGCCTTGATAGGGAAAACTGACCAGGCAAATCATCAGTATGACATTACCCGTTTCTGGCAGGCGTTGAACGCTCACAACCTGCCGGCGGTTTCGTATTTGAAAGCGCCCGCTTACCAGGATGGCCATCCGGGGTATTCCGACCCGCTCCTTGAGCAGGAGTTTGTGGTTGAAACCGTTAACCGGTTGATGCTCTCACCGGAATGGAACACCATGGCGATTATCATCGCCTACGACGATTCGGACGGCTGGTATGATCACGTGATGCCCCCTTGCGTGAACGAATCCCAGACGGCCTATGATTTCCTGACGGCGCCCGATGACCAAGGCGGCCAATCGGGTACTAACACTCCCCTGGGCGGTTATCAAGGGCGCTATTCGTTCGGCCCGCGAATGCCCTTAATCGTCATTTCGCCTTTCGCGAAGGAAAATTTTGTCGATCACACCACGACCGATCAGTCATCGATCGTCCGTTTCATCGAGGATAACTGGGGCCTCGGCAGAATCGGCGATGCTTCGTTCGATCAATATTCCGGGGTCCTCCTGAACCTGTTCGATTTTGACGGCACCCATCGTGACGGCATCCATCGTGGACCTGGTGCGCGTCGCCTGATTTTGGATCCGCAGACCGGCGAACCCGTCAGCCATTGAGGCAGGTGAACCGCTCGTCCCACAAGTGGTAGTGGCTCCGGTGACCGTTCGTTGGCTGAACCCGGCAGCGTTGACGTGCAAGCTGCTCGCTCGCGCGATGGATTCAACGTGAAGCAGATTCGAAAACGGACACGCGCGCTGGCTTTTGAGCGCTCCGGGGGATAAAGGAGAGATCCGGAAAGGTTTTTAACTGTATGCAATGGTTTTTTTGGGCAATCGCGTCAGCATTTTTTGCCGGAGTTACCGCTCTTCTTGCCAAAATCGGCGTATCTGGAATCAACTCGAATCTCGCGACGGCGATCAGGACGTCGGTTATTCTTATATTCTGCTGGGCGATCGTGTTTGTTAGTTCACGAGGCGTTGACGTGCACTCCATCTCCCGTAGAGCATGGATTTTTCTCATCTTGTCCGGCATTGCGACCGGCCTTTCATGGCTTTGTTATTTCAGAGCCCTGCAAATCGGCGATCTCTCCAAGGTCGCGCCGGTCGACAAGCTGAGCGTGGTTATGGCCATGACCTTGGGGGTGGTGTTCCTTCATGAACGTCTGACTTTCCGCGAAGGGCTGGGGGGAAGTTTCATCGCCGCCGGTGCGCTCATTCTGGTGTTAAAGTAGGATCTCGCTAAAGCCGTCTTGGGGCGATTGAATTCAACGTTTTCCGCCGTGGTTCGCCGTGTCCGCCGTGTGACCGTGAAATTCGCTTGATGATTGATTCATCTGCTTTATGAAGATGAAGACCCAACACCTATGAAACGCACCGCATCAGCCGTCTGGAACGGCGATCTTAAAAAAGGCAAAGGCACGATTTCCACGCAGAGTGGCGTGTTGAAGCAGACCCAATATTCGTTTTCGACCCGCTTCGAAAACGGTATAGGCACCAACCCGGAGGAATTAATCGCAGCGGCTCATGCAGGCTGCTTGACGATGGCGTTCTCGGCCCTTCTCGGGGCCGCCGGATTCACGCCGGACGAACTGACGACGCAAGCGACCCTCAACCTGGAGCAGGTCGACGGGAACTGGACAATCACGGCGATCCACCTCGATCTCAAGGGGCGGGTGCCCGGCATTGATCGGGCGAAATTTGATGAAATCGCCGATAAAGCAAAGGCAGAGTGTCCCGTTTCGCGCGTGCTGAAAGCCGAGATCAGCCTGACGAAAAACCTCGAGGCCTAG
>JAFAUY010000070.1 GCA_019243005.1 Verrucomicrobiota bacterium
AAGCCGGACAGGTCGCCCATGCGCGCTTGGTAGCGCTGGCGCAAGGCTTGGGCGGCCAGCTCGCCCCCGGCCGCCTCGCCCTGGAGGATGCGTTGGTCGGCCCGGCGGCGGGCCGGCCCGTAAAGGGCCTCGATGCGGTCCAACAACTCGGGGTCGGCGAGCGCGCGGGGTGGGGGCACTTCGCACAACAGGTGGAAGTGGTTAGCCATGAGGGCGTAGGTCAGCACCGGGATGCCGCAGAAGGCGGCTAAGCGGTGCAGCAGGTCGACGAAGTGCTCGGCTTCGGGCGAGCCCGGCTCGCTGGTCTGGAAGATGAACGCGCCGCCAGTGATGCGAGAGAGGCAATGGTAAAAGCAGGCGGGGCCCGGACCTTTGAGGCGTGGGGAGCGCATGGGGTGGTGAGTTCATAACGCATAAAAACGCTGTTGTAAATAGGTCTTTTTTTCTCCCCTGCTGCCCACCCCTCCCCACAAGGCGGGCCGGTCCCTTTCCTCGCTTGTTTCCCCGCTAAAAAAACGAAAAAAACGGACCTGTCCCTTTCCCTTTCTCGTGCCTTTTCATTGATGAATTTTCAGTGGCGGTTAAAGTTCTGCCGTGGACGTCGAAACGATGTCGCCGGCGCAACCTAAGCCCGGAGAGATTCTGGTTTTCCTGATCCGGCGCGATACGGTGTGCGCCGAATGCGGCCGGGAGCTCTATCACAATTCGATGATCACGCTGGAGAAGGAGCGCGGTGCGCTCTGTCTGGAGTGCGCTGATCTCGACCATTTGGAGTTTCTGCCCAGTGGCGATGCAGCGCTCACCCGGCGCGCAGTCAAGCATTCACAGCTTAAAGCGGTGGTCGTGCAATTCAGCCGTGCACGACGGCGTTATGAGCGCCAAGGCGTGCTGATCGAGCCCGAAGCACTGGAACGCGCCGAAGCCGAATGCCTTGAGGACGCGGAGCGACGGGAACGCCAGCGTGAACGCCGACGCATCCGCGATGCTGACGCGGACCAGCGCTACATAGCCACTTTCGCCGAGCGCATCCTGGAACTTTTCCCCAATTGCCCGTCGACGGAAGCGAGGGCGATCGCTGCGCGTGCCTGCCGTAAACACAGTGGCCGAGTCGGACGTTCCGCTGCCGCCAAAGTATTTGATCCGCAAGCGATCCGGCTGGCTGTGACGGCGGCGGTTCGGCACCGGTATACCGATTATGATGAGCGACTGTTAGCCGGATGCGACCGGCACCAAGCCCGCCAGATGGTTCAGCCCGTGGTGCAGCAGCAACTCAATAACTGGAGCGCGGCAGAAACTGCAAGGCCCCCAGACGCGCCGTAACGTTGACGCCTTGAGCTCAGCTTTTCGTTCGATGCAACGAATGCCTTTCCGCTAACGTTGCCAAGCTTGTCCTGCAAAATCGGCAAAACGCCTTCGGACCCTTCCTTTTCTGATATCCTCTAACGGACCTGTCCCGAATGGCGCAAAGTTACGGGCGGTTTCGGTCGGGGTGGACCGGGGCCGTTGCTTGCCGCCAGACGCTGGCCCCAGCCGAGCCCTTCGGCACATCGGCGTAAGCCGCCTTCCGGCCTCCGGGGCGGAGCGGCTCGGACGGCGGACCTGTCCCCGCCTCCCGGCGTCCCGAGCGAACGGGCCCGCGGAACTGGGGCCCAAGCCGGCGTGATCTCCCTGGTCAGCGGTCTCGGCGGCCGCCGGGGGGCTCGCTCCCTTCGGACCTGTCCCCAACTTGGGCCCTGTCCCGCCTTGTGGACCTGTCCAGCTCTAAAACCTCAATAGGGTATTGAGCCAACGCCGTAGCCGCCACAAAGCCTCAACTTAGCACCATTGCGACCTGTCCCTTCTTTTGCCCACGTACCCGGCAGCTCAATCACCGCGCAGACTGGCATCCGGCTGCGTCGTTTGCGCGTTAAATAACTGCAGGCGGCCAGGACATCGCACGACCTATGAGTATTCCTTCAGCACAAACCTTTATGACCGCGCTCCAGAAAGTTGAGGAGACGCGTGACGTGACACCAGTGGTTGAGCTGTTTGCTGATGAGTGCAGCGTGAGCAATCTGGCCATGCAAGAACCGGCTACGGGACGGCAAGGAGCGGTCCAATTCTGGCGCCAGTACCTGCACGTCTTTCAAGAGATTCATTCGGAATTTTCCCACTGGGTAGAAACAGAACAGGCGATCGTGCTTGAATGGAATTCGAAAGGTTGGCTCAACGATGGCCAACCCGTGCAATATGCAGGCGTTAGTGTGATCGAAAAAGCCGATGGCAGAGTCCAGCGGTTCCGCACCTATTACGACTCTGCAGCCTTCACACCGGCGGGCAAAAGACCGGCAAGCGGGCCAGCGTGAAAGCCGCCGGGTCAGAGCGGTCCGGACCTGGCTTTTGTCGAGGGAACCCGGCGCAGCGACGGCTTAATCAGTGGTTGTAAATTGAGCCGAGTTCCTGGATTGAAACATCACCCTGCAACCGTATAAAGAACTCGGTTCCGGCCGGCACACAAAGAAAGATGCCGTCGCGATAAATGGCTTGTTTAACTTTAAGAGGATCAACTCCGCTGGCCGGTTCCGTGCCGGTTAAACCTTCTTTCTGCTCTGTATCCATGAGGATGCCTAAGGCGCTGATTTGATGGTCGCCAACGAAACAGGTCCAGCGCCCCCGTCCCAGAAACCGGGCTCGCTCGGCATCACAGAACCCATGCCCCACAACCTTTGAGCCGGCAGGAATAAGGATACGGCCATCCTCGCCAAGCACGTCTTCTGCGACGATTCCTGTCACCAGGATGCCCGGTTCCAGATTGCTCACGGCGTGGTCCAACCGGCAGCATAGAGTCAACTGGCGTTGTTGATCTTCCCGGCTGGTACCTGCGTAAACGGAGAACATGGTCATTTGTCCGGGAGGCGATTCTACTGATCTCGGAGCTGGGGAGGCAGAGTGGACGATGGCCGGGGCGGAGGCAGAAGCAGACGCGGACGGCGTCGGAACCGGCGGTGTAGAGACGGTTCTTACAAGGACGAGGAAAAACAGGTAAACCGGCCAAGGCATGAGCGCGAAGACAGGAGAAAGGGCGAAAGAGGCAGGAGGCTGAAGGTCGATCGGCGCCGGCAGGCAGGATGAAGGACGCGACAACTATCGCTCAGGCAGGCGCTCCCCCTTCGGCTGGAGCCGGTGGCAGCAATTCGGAGAGGGCCTGCGCAATCGCACTGACTCGCTCCTTCATACCGGGCGGCAGAGCCCGTCCTTCATGCAGCAGAATGACGCTCAGGTTTTCGGTGCCGATGATGCTCAGGGGCCTTTCGCTTAAGATCGTGATTCCCTGGCATTCCGTCCCGGTCGCCATGTGTGCGAAGCGCCTGGCACCATCCACCACCCCGCCGACGAGCCCGGCGAATCCGCCCAGGGCGGGGGCCTCACCGTAGATGGTTCCATCCCGCGCCACGGCGAACGCAACGGTAACGCGCGGAAATTGGCTGACCAACCGCAGAACCTGCGCGACGTCGAGCAGGTCGTCGGTCATAAAAATTTCCTGCAAACGTTCCAAGGCAATTCGCCGTCCGGGCTTGCTGGAAAGTCCTGACGCGGGCGACGCCGGGGGCGCAGGTGCCACGGGGTGGTTCACTCCCGGCGGCGGCGCGTGCCCGCCTGAAGTCTCCTTCGGAGCGGCAGGGGGCGAACCTGATAGAGGCGGTCCGGACGATGCTCGCGGCCCGACGGATGGTAGAACGGCAAAGGGGTCAAACCGCTCTTCACCGGCGTGTGCCGGTCGAGGCGGCCGGGCGTGCGGCCCCGCCACGGTAACCGGGATCGAAGGGCCCGGCGATTCCGGTGCTCCGGTGGCAGGGGGTGGAACCGGTTTTTCACGGATCAGCGGAAAACCGGGCGCGCCCGGCGCCGCAGCGATGCCGGCACCGGGGGGAGGTTCATCCATGCCGGCTTTTTCCGCCGCGGCAGTGGTTTCTAATTTGAAGAAGCCTTCATCCTCGCGGGCGACCTGCGCGATCGGGGTGTCGAAGTCCGGTCCCGGGGGACGCAACGTTCCCTGATTGGATTGCTGCAGGTAAGGATTAATCTGAAGCACAACCGCTTTGAGCGAGACAGGCAGTTGCAGATCATCCGGGATTTCCGGAGGCACTAACGGCCCGGCGATCCGGCGGAGCACACCGGCCTGGATCGTAACCCTCCCGCTCATCAAGCCTTCCGTGTCGCCCAGCTTCACCTCGACTTTACGGCCCGGGCATTGGTCCCAGGCGAGTGCGGGCACCAACGCTTCGTCCGAAGCGAAATCAGTTTCGGTAAGAGAAATCAATCGTTCATCGAGCTTAAAGGAGTCAGCTGGAGTCGCCGCAGGCGGTGGAGTCGAACTTTGTTCGCCGGATTCCTCCCTTTTTAGATTCCGGAAGAGATAATTGCCAAACTTGGGCGGCATAACGTTCTGGATCCTTGGTGACGCGAGTGTACCGGCTTAAAGGACAAAGAAACAAGTCAAATCAATGTTATGAATTTGTATCCGCATGGCTTGCCGTCATTTTTGGACCGGTCTGGTAAAGGCGCCCTTTCCAGGTGACTCCCTTACCCGAGGCGCAACGGCAGCTATTGACGGCGATCAGCAACCCGAGGGTGTACCCGACCGGGTGCAACAGGACACTCCAGAACGAACTCCGGTAGAACCAGGCTGCTGCCGTCCGAAGGCCATAAACCAATGCCACTTGAGCGAGCAGCGCCGGGCTGCGCCACCACCAGCAGATCACAAAAGGCCAGATAAAAAGCAGCGCCTGGCCGGCGATTGCAGCGATAAAAAGCAGCTCGTCGCCTTCAAAGAGCGGATGCAAATTCTTCGTAAACCCTTCCCACATCTCCGGGAGCGAATTGTACATGCGACACCGCACCAGGTACGTCCCGTTGGCGCTTACGAGTCTGAAACCGCTCTCCGTTCTTCTGGCGATCTCGCGTGCCAAAGCGACATCCTCAACCAAGTTACCGGCAACCGCCCGGTGACCTCCGAAAGCGAAATAACTTTCACGCCGGAAGAGTAAATACTGGCCGCTGGCGGCGCCGAGGCTGCGCAACCGTGCCGGGCCGAGTGACCGGGCGACCCCCCGGCACTGCTGGGCCAGGGCCAGCAGCCAATGGGGCAGCACGGCACCCGCGGCGACAAAAAGCAACGGGATGACCAAAATTTCCGACCAGGTATTGGTAATCTGAAAAGGCCATAAAGTCAGCAGGTCTGCGCGGGTACGCTCCGCGTGGGCAACCGCCGTCGACACGCAGGCCCGACCATGCACCGTATCGGCGTCGGTGAAGAGCAGGAAATCACCTCGGGCGGCTTCAGCAAGCTGGTGGCAGGCCCAGGCTTTACCCGTCCATCCCGGAGGAAGGGGCAGACCGGTCCGGAGGCGTTTCCGGGCGCCCGTTTCAGCCGAAAAACCGAGGGACTCAGCGATCCTGGCGGTAGCGTCTTCGGACTGATCATCGAGGACGATAATTTCCAAGTTTGGGTAGTCCTGCCCGGCCAAGGAGTGCAGGCACGGGGCGATGCGGTGTTCCTCGTTGCGAGCAGGCACCAGCACAGAAACGAGCGGCCCCCCGGGTGGAGAACCGGCCGGAGGACGCGGTTCAAGCCGGCGCACAAACCGCAGGTTAACGATCAGATTTGCGAGCAAACTCAGCAAAACTGCATCCGAGCAGAGGCAAAGGGCATTCAGCAACCAACTCACGGCTGGGAAGACGTTTCGAGGTTTCGAAACACCTGGGTCATTACGTCACGAGTAAAGCCGAATCCTTCGGCCCAGTGACTGATACGTGGACCGGCCACGTTTAAGATGAGGATCGAGTGACGAAGGATAAAGGCCAGGACGGAGGCGGCCGCGACAGATTGGTTAATCGTACTGGCGTCAACGGGTAGAAATGGTTTCCGGTAATCGAGGCAGGCGCGAAGGGTGTCGGCGGTTCCTCCGTGGATGTCCTGCCAATAAAAGAGGATGGTGCCATCCGCTTGCGCGACGTTCAGGATAGTACGGGCGAGATTACCACCGCGTTCGACCGGATGCAGATGGGTGGCGTACCGTTCGGGGATGAAGCCGTGCTCGTCGCAACGGTTCTCAGGACAAAACCCGCCGGCGGCGACCCCTTGGAGCAACGCCGCCTCCAGGGCGCCTTGATCGACGCCGGTCTGGCCGCCGCTGATGAGGGTAATGGTCGTGCGGTTGGTACGCATAGGTGTGAGTGGGGAGGGTCCACTGCGGCCTTGACAGACGCAACTGCCTTCGGCGAGTAGGTCAGGCGATTTGACCAAAATGCGTTCCGCCAAGGCCGGGCTTGTTCCGCGCGAGGGACGTCCTTATGCCGGAGGGCATTTTTGGCAAACGCAATGGCACAATGAATAAGTTCATTCGAGGTGGTCTGCTCCTTTTGGTGGCTTTGTTAGCAGGGTGTACTTCCTTTCAGCAAGCAATGTATGACCTTCGTGGGTTACCACCCGGGAAAGTCTCGATCGTAATTGATTTATCTGAGCAACGGGCTGATTTGTACGCCGGACCGGAGTTGGTGCTCACGGCACCGGTTTCGACCGGCCGGGAAGGTCACGACACGCTGCCGGGCAGGTACACGGTGGTGGAAAAAGACCCTGACCACCGTTCCAGCGTCTACGGCGCTTACGTCGCCGATGGTTACGTGGTAAAACGCGACGTGGATGTCCGCAAAGATCCGCGTCCTGCTGGCGCTCAGTTTGTGGGCGCGCCGATGCCGTACTTTCTGCGTATTTACGGCGGCGTGGGCATGCACGCCGGCTACCTGCCCGGTTACCCGGCGTCGCATGGCTGCATCCGCATGCCTGCGGGTGCGGCGCGCCGTTTTTATGAAGCCGCGCGAGTCGGGACTCCCGTCACCGTGCGGCGTTGACGGGCACGCGCTTCCGTCTTCCCGGGCGCCGCAGGGTCGGGCGCCCGCGTGCGCCAGCAACGGCTTGCCCCTTGCATTCTTGCCTTAAGTGCGGTAGCGGAACAGTCCTTATGAATCCGACCAAGGTCTTCTTGTATGACACAACTTTGCGCGATGGCACGCAGGGTGAAGGTATTTCCTTCAGTGTTCATGACAAGATTCGGATTGCGCAAAAGCTCGATGCTTTTGGGATTGAATACATTGAAGGCGGCTGGCCCGGTTCCAACCCTAAAGATATCGAGTTTTTCAGGGAAGCCGTCCGCCATCGGTGGCGTCAGGCCAAGATCTGCGCTTTCGGCAGCACCTGTCGCGCGAACGCTGATCCGGCAGCCGATGCGCAAATTCGAATGCTGCTTGACGCCCAAACGCCGGTGGTGACGATCGTCGGTAAAAGCTGGCGGTTGCACGTCGAGCAAATCATCGGGGTTGACCCGCAGGAGAACGAACGCATGATTCGCGATTCGGTGCGCTACCTCAAAGCGCAAGGCCGGGAGGTCATCTTTGACGCGGAACATTTTTTTGACGGCTACAGAGACGGCCCGGAAGACGCGCTGGGGGCGATCCGGGCCGCCGCGGAGGGCGGTGCGGACGTGGTGGTGCTCTGTGACACCAATGGCGGTTCTCTGCCGGACGAGGTTGGCGAAATCACGGGGCGCGTTTGCCAGGAACTGAGCATTCCGGTCGGGATTCACACGCACAACGATTGCGAATTGGCGGTTGCCAACGCCCTGGTGGCGATTCGGGCCGGCGCGGTGCAAGTTCAAGGGACCGTGAATGGCTACGGTGAACGCACCGGGAACTGTAACCTGACGAGCCTGATTCCGAATCTGCAGCTGAAACTCGGTCTCGAGGTCGTTCCGGACCTGAGCCGTTTACGCGACCTTTCGATGTTTGTAGATGAATTGGCCAACTGCCCGCACAACATCCGAGCCCCGTTTGTGGGCCAAACGGCTTTTACTCACAAAGGCGGGCTGCACGTACATGCGGTCCAGAAGCTGGCCCGGAGCTACGAGCACATCGAACCCGCTTTGGTGGGCAACCACCAGCACATCGTGGTCTCCGAGTTATCAGGCCAGAGCAACGTCATCGCCAAGGCGCGCGAAATGGGATTTGCCTTCGAGAAGGGTTCGCCGCAGGTCGGGGCCATCCTCCGGGAGGTGAAACGCCTGGAGCACCTCGGCTATGAGTTTGAGGCCGCGGAAGCGTCGTTTGAGCTGCTGATCAGGCGGGTGCTCGAGTCACCCGCGCCGCTTTGGGAACTGCTTGAATACCACTGCACGTACATCCGGTCGGTCAGGAATCGTTACGAAACGTGTGAAGCCACGGTGAAGCTTCGTGCGAATCAGGAGGACATTTATACGGTCGCTGAAGGCGACGGCCCGGTAAACGCCCTGGACGCGGCGCTGCGCAAAGCCCTGATCCCGGTTTACCCGATGATCGAAAAAGTTACGCTCGATGACTACAAAGTTCGGATCATCGGGACCCATCAAGGCACCGGTTCGAGGACGCGGGTGTTGATCGATTCGACCGATCACCACGATACCTGGTGCACGGTCGGCGTCTCCGACAACATCATCGAGGCCAGCTGGCTAGCCCTTTGTGACAGCTACGAGTACCGGCTGCGGAAAGAAGGCAATCCACAGATTACGCAGATTAACACAGATTAAGGATCCCAGTGACACGACGGGCGCGGGGGATCCACAGAGAAGACGATCATCCGCCGCCGACGCTCACACGTGCCAGGGCCGAAGATCGAAGGCGGCGGATCCGCAGACCACGCGAAAAGGGACCAATCCACGTTACCCTGTCCTCTTCATTTTAAATATCGCGCGATAAGCGCGATATTAGCGCGAGTACAACTCGACCACGAGTTGCTCGTTCACGATCGGCGCGATCTCGTCGCGGCTCGGGATGCGGACGACCTTGCCCTGGAACTGATCCTTGTCGAGCACCAGCCAATCCGGAACGGTATGAATCTGGGTCAGCTCAAGGTTGCGGGTGGCCAGGCGCCGGGAGGACGGGCGGTCCTTTACGGTCACCAGGTCTCCGGCCCGCAGATTGTAGGAGGAGACGTTAACCTTCCGGTTATTGACGAGGACGTGGCCGTGGGAGACCAACTGGCGCGCGGCGCGGCGTGAGTTGGCGAAACCGAGCCGGTAAACCACGTTATCGAGCCGGGTTTCCAGCATCTGCAGTAACGTCTCGCCGGTGATGCCGCGTTTGCGCAAAGCAGTCTCGAAGTAGCGGCGGAACTGGCGCTCCATGAGGCCGTACTGAAAACGAAGTTTTTGTTTTTCCGCAAGCGCCGTGGCGTAGTCGGACAGTTTCCGCCGGGCTCCCTTGGGGCCATGCATTCCCGGGGGATAGTTTTTGCGCTCGAGCGCCTTGGTGGGGCCGAACAGAGGGACCCCGTAACGGCGGCTGATTTTCGATTTAGGACCTGTGTAACGAGCCATTTAAAATCTCCTGGTCAGACGCGGCGCTGTTTGGGCGGACGGCAACCGTTGTGCGGGACCGGGGTAACGTCGCGGATGACCGAGATGTCCAAGCCGATCGCCTGGATCGCGCGCACCGCGGACTCGCGGCCGGCACCCGGGCCTTTAACCAGCACCTCAACCTCCTTCAAACCATGTCCCATGGCCTGCCGGCACGCATCCTGCGCGACCAGCTGGGCGGCGTAAGCGGTGCTTTTGCGGGAGCCTTTAAATCCCACTTTGCCGGCACTCGACCAGCCGATCACGTTGCCTTTGAGGTCCGTAATGGAGACAATGGTGTTGTTGAACGTCGCCAAGACGTGGGCAATACCGGTACCGACGTTCTTGCTGCCTTTGGCCTTGATGATTTTCGGCCGCTCGGCTTCTGCACCCTCGAGCGAAAGGCCGGGCTTGCCGCCGTCGCCAGCCCCTTCCTTTCTGCCTTTGGCTTTAGGAGCCCGCGCGGCGGCCTTTGCCGGCTCGACCGCAGGTGCCGGGTTCGGGCCGGCGGCACTTGCCGCCGGAGCCGGTGCCGCACCCGGTTGGGGCTTCTTATCTTCCGGCGCGGGATTTGGCGTCTGATCTGCCATACGATGTCAGTACTTAAACCTTTCCAGCTTTTGCATCTTTGTTGCGCTGCACGCCCACCGTCTTTCGCGGGCCTTTCCGGGTGCGTGCGTTGGTTGAGGTGCGCTGCCCGCGCACGGGCAACCCGCGCATGTGGCGTATCCCGCGATAGCAGCGAATACCCTGAAGGCGCTTGAGGTTACTCTGAATTTCGCGCCGCAGATCGCCCTCGATGAGCAGACCGCTCGCGTTGATCGCGTGCACGATCTCACCCAGCTGTTCGGGGGATAAATTTTTTGCCCGGATGTTAGGATCGATGTTGGCTTGTTCGAGGATCTTTTTCGCCGTTCTCGGGCCGATACCGTAAACGTAAGGTAACGACGCTTCAATCCGTTTGTCTCCGGGTATCTCAACACCTAATAATCGAGGCATATCCTTTGGCTCCGGCCGGCGGCAGCAAGGTCTCAGGCGACCCTGGCCCGTTCAGCCTTGTCGTTGTTTGTGCCGCGGGTTCTTACAGACCACGCGCACAACGTTTTTCCGTTTGATGATCCTGCAGCTCTCACACAGCCGCTTCACAGAGGGTCGTACTTTCATGCGCAATCGTCCCGATCGGGGGACAAAAAAACGCAGCCTGCAGAGGTCCCCCTCCGAGGAGCGCTTAAACTATTTTCCACCTTACTTTTGCCGGAAGGTTATTCGGCCTTTCGTCAAGTCGTAAGGCGACATCTGTACCATAACTTTGTCGCCAGGCAAGATCCGAATGAAGTGCAGGCGCATTTTTCCAGAAATATGCGCCAGGATGCGATGCCCGTTCGGCAACTCGACCCGGAACATCGTGTTAGGCAACAACTCGACTACCCTGCCTTCAACTTCGATGACGTCTTTTCGCGCCATGTCAAAATTTCGGGTTCACCTCTCGTGACCAGGACGGTATGTTCAAAGTGGGCAGAGGGCAAACGATCTGCCGTGACCACGGTCCAATCATCCGAGAGCACCCGGACGCCGGCGTTTCCCATATTAACCATCGGCTCGATGGCCAGCGTCATACCGGCCTTCAACCTCGCCGTCACCCCCGGCGCGCGGTAATTTGGGATCTGGGGTTCCTCATGGAGCTTACGCCCGACGCCGTGGCCGACAAACTCACGGACCACGCTGAACCCGTGGGTCTCCACCTCATCCTGGATGGCGGCGCAAAGTTCGCTCAGGCGGCGCCCTTCTCGTGCCTTTTCGATGCCTCTGTACAAGGCATTTTCGGTCACCTCGAGTAAACGCTGCACGTCTTCGGTAACCATGCCAACGGCCACGGTAGTAGCCGTATCGCCGACAAAACCGTCGAGGATCACGCCGATATCCAGCTTTACGATGTCGCCGTACTGTACCCTTCGGCTACCTCCGATCCCATGCACCACCTCGTCGTTGATCGAGATGCAGATATTACCCGGGAAACGTTTGTAACCCAAAAATGCGCTTCGACAGCCGGCATCGCTCATCAGACGTGCGGCCGTCTGATCGACCTCCCGGGTGGTGATACCGGGCACCAACAGTTTTGACACCTCTTCCAGGATCTGGCTCGCGACACGGCACGAAGCCCGCATCTTTTCGATTTCGAGCGCTGTCTTGATCGGGATCATGTCGCGATGGCTTCGCCGAATTCTTTAAACACAATCTCGACGCTACGATCGCCGTTCATCGGCTGCAGTAAAGAGCGCTTCTCGTCGGCCGGGGTCCCTTTCTCCGTAGCCGGCGGACCTAGCAGCACGATGCTCCTTTTCACCCTCCCTTTTAACGTTGGTTGACGAAGATTGAGATCGCCACCCCCGCAACGGCGAGCACGGCAAAGGCGACCCACATCCACAAGAGCGCCCTTTCTTTAACCACCGCGCCGGCGCCACCGACGGCCCGTTCGAAGCGGCCGCGGAGCCGGCCCTTGCGCAGGAAGCCATCATAATGGCGTTGGATCAGGTGAGTTTCGACCTGGCGCATCGTGTCGAGCAGGACACCGACGATGATCAGCAGGCTTGTGCCGCCGAAGAACCTTGCCGTCATCCGGGGCACACCGCACCAGGTGATCAACGTCTCCGGGATCACCGCGATGATGGTCAGGAAGAGTGCGCCGGCGAAGGTCAACCGCGTGAGCGTGTACTCGAGAAAGTCGGCGGTAGGTTTGCCCGGCCGGCAGCCGGGGATATAGCCGTTGTACTTCTTCAGGTCATCTGCGATCTGGGTCGGCTGGAACTGAATGGCCACCCAGAAATAGCTGAAAAAGAAGATCAGAATCGCCGTGATCAGGTAATGCATCCAGCCGACGGCCAGTGCATTTGACAGGGTAACGGCCCATTCCTGGTTACGGAACATCATGCTCAGGATCGTGGACGGGAAGAGCAGGATGGCCTGGGCAAAGATAATCGGCATGACCCCGACCGCATTGACCTTAAGGGGCAGGTACTGGGTCTGGCCCCCGTAGACTTTGCGGCCGACCACGCGTTTGGCGTATTGGATGCTGATCCTGCGCTGGCCCTGCGTGAGGGCGATCACCCCGGCGATTACCAGCACCAGGAATAACAACATCAACACAAGCACGATCGGGCTGACCCGGCTCGGCGAGCCGCTGGCGGGGACAAACGTGTTCCAGACCTGGACCAACGCTCCCGGCAATGAGGCCACGATGCCGACGGTAATGATCATGGAAGTACCGTTGCCGATGCCGCGATCGGTAATCTGGTCACCCAGCCACATCAGGAACATCGTCCCGGCGCTCAAGGTGATGACTGCAACCAGCCGGAAACCCCACCCCGGGTTGGTCACCAGCGGTCCCAGGCGAGCGGTCACGGCGCCGATACCTTGCAGGAAAGGGTTGGAGCCCGGGTTCTCCATCGAGACCGCGAGCAGGTACCCCTGGAAAATGCAGAGCCCGAGCGTCAGGTACCGTGTGTACTGCATGATCTTCTGCCGTCCGCCGGCCTCTTCCCGCGCCATTTTGTTCAGGCGCGGGATGACGGCCGTCAGCAGCTGCATCATGATCGACGCGCTGATGTACGGCATGATGCCGAGCGAAAAGATCGCGCAGTGCTCAAGTGCGCCGCCGGCAAATATGTTGAACAGCGCGGCGACGCCTCCCGAGCTGGCCTTCGACATTTCGGACTGGAACCACTCGTTGAGGACGTGCGCGTTGACGCCCGGAATGGTGATGGCGGCGCCTGCCCGCACGATTACCAGCAGGCCGATCGTAAACAGGATCCGCTGGCGCAGTTCCGGTATTTTAAAGATATTGGTGAAGGCCGAGATCATGAAGCTTGATCGCTCAGGTCACAGGCACGACCGAGCCTCCCGCCGCCTCGATCTGCTGGCGGGCGGTGGCGCTGAATTTATGCGCCTCGACGGTTAAACTCTTGGTCAGCTTGCCCCGGCCGAGAATTTTGATCCCGTCGAACCGGCCCTTGATCAGGCCGCGCTGTTCCAGCAACTCGCGATTGACGCGCGCACCTGAATCGAACTGCTCCAGGTCGTCGACGTTGACGATCGCGTAAACGGTTTTGAAGGCGCTATGGTTAAAGCCGCGCTTCGGGAGACGGCGGATCAAAGGCATTTGGCCGCCTTCGAAGCCGAGCCGGATACTGCCGCCGGAACGGGCTTTCTGCCCTTTGTGACCCCGTCCGCTGGTCTTGCCATGGCCGGAGCTTTCGCCACAACCGACGCGCTTTCGACGGTGCCGGGCGCCGGGGCGTGGTTTCAAATCATGTAGCCGCATAACGAAAAAATCATGGTCCTTTCGAGCAAGGCGTCGGCCGCCGCATTCGCGGCAGGCCCCCGGGCGCGGTGCTCGTCGCCGGTCAGACCGTCCCGGTTTTACCTCTTAATTTGAAAACTTCGTCACGGTGGCGCAAGGCGCGCAGGGCTTCAATGGTCGCCTTAACGACATTGGCGTGGTTGTTGGATCCGAGCGATTTGGCCAGCACGTCCTTAATGCCAGCCGCCTCCACCACTGCCCGCACGCCGCCCCCGGCAATCACGCCGGTGCCGGGCGACGCCGGCCGCAGCAGCACGCGTCCGCCCCCGAATTCTCCGATGACTTCATGCGGGATGGTGTTCTCCTGCACGGCCACGGTGATCATCGATTTGCGGGCTGATTCCGACGCTTTGCGGATCGCCTCGGCAACCTCGTTAGCTTTGCCGAATCCAAACCCGACACGGCCTTTATGGTCGCCGGCGACGATCAGCGCGCTAAAGCTGAAACGGCGGCCGCCCTTCACGACTTTCGCGCACCGATTGATAAAAACCACCTTTTCCGTCGTGTCGCCTTTCTGGCCGCCACGCTCCGCCGATGTGTCGCTTCGGCGATTTCTAACTTCAGTTGCCATATTTTTTTTAGAAGTCCAAACCTGCCGCGCGCGCGGCGTCCGCCAGCGCCTTGACCTTGCCGTGGTAGGTAAACCCGCCACGGTCGAAGACCACTGCCTTGACGTTCCTGAGCAAGCTACGCTCAGCGACGAGCGTACCTATTTTTTGCGCCATCTCAACGTTCGCGTTGGCCCGGCGATCGCCGCGGACGCCCGCTTCGGTCGTTGCCGCCGCCGCCAACGTTCTACCGGCCACGTCATCAATCACCTGCGCGTAGATATGCCGGCCGGAAAAATGAACGCACAGACGCGGACGTGCCGGGGTGCCGCTAACCTTTTTCCGGATCCGGCGATGACGAAGTTTTATTCGGTCGATTACAGCCATGCTCTCGTGTGCCCTGCCTTATTGTACAGTTTTACCTTCTTTACGCAGGATCTGCTCGCCCGTATAGCGAATACCTTTACCCTTGTAAGGTTCAGGAGGATAGAACGCCCGTATATCGGCCGCGACCTGACCCACCTTTTGTTTGTCGATTCCTTCGATCAACAATTTGGTGTTTTCCTGCACCGTGATTTTGATCCCGTCAGGAATCGGGAAAACAATCGGGTGCGAAAAGCCGAGACTCATGGTCAAGTTAGCACCCTGGACCTGTGCACGGAAGCCGACGCCGTGGATTTCGAGGCTTTTCTGAAATCCCCGGCTCACCCCGGCCACCATGTTGTTGATCAAGCTGCGGGAAAGCCCGTGCAGGGCCTTGACGCTGCGAGTCTCCGCCGAGCGGCTCAGCGATGCCTCTTTGCCATCGACCTTGAGCGAGATCTGGCGCGGCAGGCTCCACTGCAGCCGGCCTTTCGGTCCTTCTACCGTCACATCCCCGGCCTCGGAAACGTCCAGCTTCACTTTATCCGGGATTTGAATGCTCTTTCTACCAATCCGAGACATTTGCTCCTCCTACCAGACGATGGCCAGTAATTCGCCGCCGACGTGTTCTCTTTTGGCCTCGCGACCGGTCATGATGCCCCGGGACGTCGAAAGGATCGAAATGCCCATGCCGCCCAGCACACGCGGGACATCCTCGGAACCGACGTACTTCCGCAACCCGGGCCGGCTGACCCGTTTCAGGCCGGTCAACGCCGGCGTGCGATTAATGAATTTCAGCGAAACTTTGATTTGAGGCCGGCCGGTCCGGTCAACTTCGTAGCCGGAGATAAACCCCTCCTGTTTGAGGATGCGGGTAATCTCTTCCTTCATCCGGGAATAGGGCACCGCCACGTCCTGGCGGTTTGCGCGTGCGGCATTGCGCAAGCGGGTCAAATAATCCGCAATCGGGTCTGAAAGTGTACTCATGTTTCTTTAGCTTCGCGCCGGCAGTTTGCGATCGCTGAACGGGACGCCTAATTCAGTCAGCAATGCCTTGGCCTCGTCGTTGGTGCGGGCGGTGGTCACGATCGTAATGTCGAAACCGACGGGGCGTTTGATTCTGTCCAGTTCAACCTCCGGGAAAATCGACTGGTCGTGAACGCCCAGCGTGTAGTTGCCTTTGCCGTCAAAAGCCTTGGGTGAGATACCCCGAAAGTCACGGATTCGCGGGAGCGCCATTTTGATGAGGCGCTCAAGGAATTCATACATGCGATCGCCGCGCAAGGTCACTTTGGCCCCGATCGGCTGGCCTTTCCGCAGTTTGAAATTCGAGATGCTTTTCTTGGCCGTGGTCTCGGCCGGTCTCTGGCCGGTGATAAGGGCGAGTTCGGCTTTGGCGTCGTCCAGCGCCTGTTTGGCATCGGCGGCGTGGGTACCCATGCAGGTGTTCACCACCACTTTCTGGACCCGTGGAACCTGCAACAGATTTTTATACCCGAGCTTCTCGCACAACGCCGGGACGACCCGTTCCTTGTAGTCTCGGTAAAGTTCAGCCTGCATAGCTATTCTTCGCCGCCCTTACCCCGGTTCTTCGCAGGGGCCTTTTCAGCCGGTTGGAGCAGCTTGACGTTGGAAATGTGAATTGGACCCTCGCGGGTAATGATCGCGCCGGTGGGATGATCCTGGGATTTGCGCTGAGTTTTCTTGATCATGCGCACGCCCTCGACGAGCACCTGCTGTTTCTTGGTTATAACCTGCAGGATTTTGCCGGTCGCACCCTTGTGGTTACCGGAGATGACCTGGACGTGGTCGCCCTTTTTAACGTGGAAACGTGGCCGGTTCATAACACCTCCGGGGCAAGCGAGATGATCTTCATGAAATTTTTCTCGCGTAATTCACGAGCGACCGGGCCGAAGATACGGGTGCCTCGCGGGTTGAGGTCCTTGTCGATGATGACGATGGCGTTGTTATCGAAACGCAGGTAGGAACCGTCGTCGCGCCTGACGGGATGCTTGGTCCGCACCACCACCGCGCGGACGACGTCCCCTTTCTTGACGGTGCCGTTGGCGGCGGCCTCCTTGACGTTGCAAGTGATGACGTCACCGATCGAGGCGTAAAGCGTCGGTTTGCCGATCACGCCGATCATGGTCGCCATCCGCGCGCCGGTATTGTCGGCGACGTCTAATCTGGAACGAATTTGAATCATGGTATGCCGAACCCTCCTCAGTGCTTGAGGACCTCGACCAGCCGCCAGCGTTTGAGCCGGCTAAGCGGTCGAGTCTCTTCGATGCGCACCAAGTCTCCGATCGCACACCGGTTCTGCTCATCGTGCGCGTAGAACTTCTTGGTTCGCTTGATAATTTTCCCGAATTTCGGGTGCGGCACTCGACGGACAACGGCGACGACGATGGTTTTGTCCATTTTATTGGACACCACTTCGCCGACGCGTGTCTTCCGAAGATGCCGCTTCGGAGCTTCAGACTGCTGCGACGCATCCGTGGCAGCCGCCTGGGCGGCCTCCGGTTGCGCGGCCGTGGCAGTACCTTCAGGTTGTACAGTCTCTTCAGCCATTAAGTTTGGGATTAGTCAGGTGAACGCCGCCTCACGGCGGCGTTAAAAGCCGGTTCAAACCGCAGTTTTTTGTTTTCGCTCGGTCAGGATCGTCTCGATGCGGGCGATCTCGCGGCGGTTTTCACGGAACACGCTTGGTCTTTCCAGGGCCCCGGTCTGTTGTTGCAGACGCAGGTTAAACGTTTCGCGCCGCAACTCCTGCCGGCGGACAATCAGCTCGTCGTTACTCATCTCGCGGAGTTCTTTGATCTTCATTGGAGCGACCTTGAAATAACCTTCGCTAAAGCGAAAAATTCAGGCGGCGGCTTGGTGCCGGGTCAGGAAACGCGTTCTCACCGGCAGCTTCGTGGCGGCCAGCCGGAGTGATTCGCGCGCCACGGATTCGGGGACGCCGTCGAGTTCGAACAGGATGTTGCCGGGACGGACCGTCGCCACCCAGAACTCCGGGTTGCCTTTACCTTTACCCATACGGGTTTCAGGAGGCCGCTTGGTGACGGATTTATCCGGGAAAATTTTGATCCAGAGCTTCCCTTTGCGCTTCATGTTGCGGGTAAGCGCCACGCGGGCAGCCTCGATCTGCGTGTTGGTGATCCAGGCGCGCTCGAGGGTTTGCAAGGCGTACTCGCCGAAGGCGATCGAAATGTTGCGAGTGGCCGTACCGGCGCGGCTGCCGCGCTGAGTCTTGCGGTACTTCACTCTTTTGGGCATCAAAGCCATAGCAAATCTCCTAAATCATCAGGTGGCTGCCGCCGGGTTGGCAGGGGTTGGGGCCGGGCCCGGTCCGGGTGCCGGCGCCTGGCGGCGGTCGCCGCGTCCGTCCCGCTCGCGGTCACGGCGGTCGCGCCCGTCCCGGCCTTCGCGCGGTTCACGCTCCGGCTGGACGGCCGGCTTGCAGATCCAACATTTGACCCCGATTTTGCCGTACACCGTTTTGGCTTCCGCAAACCCGTAATCGATCGGGGTACGCAGCGTGTGCAGCGGGACCTTGCCTTCCCGGTACCATTCGGCCCGCGAAATCTCAGCGCCGCCTAACCGTCCGGAGCACCGGATCCGGATGCCGAGCGCTCCAAAGTCGCGGGAAGTCTGCACCGCTTTTTTCATCGCGCGGCGGAATGAAATCCGGCGCTCGATCTGCAGCGCCACATTCTCGGCGACGAGTTGGGCATCCAGTTCCGGCGTTTTGATTTCCTGGATGTCGATTTTGACCTGTTTACCGCCCGACATGCGGGTGATCTCTTCGGTCATCTTCTCGATTTCGGAGCCTTTCCGGCCGATCACGATTCCGGGGCGGGCCGTGAAGATCGTCACGCGGATGCTGTTCCAGGCCCTCTCGATCAGAATCTTCGAGACCGCCGCGAGCGCCAGCTTTTTTTTCACGAAGGCGCGGATTCGAAGATCGGTGTGGAGAAACTCGGGAAATTCCTTCGTAGAAGCGAACCAGCGCGAACGCCAGTCTCGGTTAACGGCTAAACGAAACCCGATCGGGTTAACTTTTTGGCCCATATTTACTTTGCCTCCTCGGCTTCGGGGTTGGGGGTAGCATCGGCCGGGGTCCCTCCCACGGCGGCCGGAGGCGTCGCCTCTTCAGCCGCGGCAGGCGTCGCGTCAGGCGGCGTTGCGGACGGCGCCGGCTCGTTTTGAGGCGTTACCGGCTCAGGAGTTTGAGGGGCGGCTGCCTGGGCGGCCGGCTCCGCCGTGGCTGCGGCCGGGCCCCGCCGGGCCCGCTGCCCGCTGCGGGCAGCGCGTTTCGCAGCCAATTCGCTTGCTCTCGCGGCGAGTTCATCGGTCAGCACAATACGGATGTGACTCGTACGTTTGCGAATCGGACTGGCCCCGCCGCGAGCCCGTGCCCGAAAGCGTTTGAACGTGGGACCTTCGCCGACCACGGCCTCCTTGACGAGCAGGTTGTCGACTCGCAAATCGGCGTTATTCTCGGCGTTGGCGATCGCGCTTTTGAGCGTTTTCCTGACCAGGAGCGCTGCCTTTTTCGGGCTGAAGGAAAGCAGATCGAGGGCATCAGACGCCGAGCGTCCCTGGATTTCGCGGGTGACCTCGCGCGCTTTGAACGCTGAGATCCGGGCGAAACGGTAAGTCGAGGTAACCTGCATGGGTGCTCCTTACTTGGTGACCTTGGCGGTGTGGGCGCCGTGTTTCTTGAAGGTACGCGTCGGCGAGAATTCACCCAGCTTGTGACCTACCATATTCTCGGTGACAAAGACGGAGTTAAAAATTTTCCCGTTGTGAACCAGAAACGTATGGCCCACAAAGTCCGGCGTGATCATCGAGCGGCGCGACCAGGTTTTGATGGGCCTTTTCGGGCCGCCCTGATTCATCTTCTCGACTTTTTCAATGAGCTTGGGCTCAACGAATGGACCTTTTTTCAATGATCTACCCATAGCTTACTTCTTTTTACTCTTGCTCTTGCGGCGCTCGACGATGAAGGCGTCGCTCGGCTTGTGTTTACGACGGGTCTTAAACCCTTTAGCCAGCTGTCCCCACGGGCTGACCGGGTGGTGACGGCCACCGCCGCCCTTGCTCTTACCCTGGCCGCCGCCCATCGGGTGATCGACCGGGTTCATAACCATACCGCGGACGTGCGGGCGCCGTCCCAGCCACCGGGTCCGGCCCGCCTTACCGCTCGACACATTCATGTGGTCGGTGTTGCCGACCTGGCCGATCGTCGCGTACGCATTTTCGTGAATGCGACGAATCTCCCCCGAGGGCAGGCGCACCAGCGCGTAACCGCCCTCGCGGTTATTCAGGATGGCCTGCTGGCCGGCGCTGCGTGCGATCTGGCCGCCATGGCCCGGGGTGAGCTCGACGTTATGGATGGCGGCTCCCAGGGGAATGGACTTCAGCGGAAGCGCGTTCCCCAGCTCAGGCGGCACATTATCGCCCGCGATAACTTTGGCCCCGACTTCCAGCCCGTTCGGCGCCAGGATGTAAGCCTTTTCGCCGCTGGTGTAATTCAACAGGGCGATACGGGCGGACCGGTTCGGATCGTATTCGATCGCCACCACCGTGGCCTCCACCCCGCGCAGTTTGCGTTTGAAATCGATGATGCGGTACTTGCGTTTATGACCGCCACCGATGTGCCGGGAAGTCAGCCGGCCATGGTTGTTCCGGCCCCCCGTCCGCTTCCGGGGTTCCACCAGCGACTTTTCGGGATAATCTTTGGTGATTTCCGAAAAGCTGGGCGTCTGTTTGAAACGCTGGGACGGGGTGAGCGGCCTGTAGGTTTTGAGTGCCATTACCTGTTCTTTCCGTTAAACGAGGTCAATCTTTTCACCTTCCGCCAGCGTCACGATCGCTTTTTTCCAGTGGGCGCGACGGCCGAACCCGGCCCGGCGGGTGCGCTTTTTCTTGCCGGCGTACTGCGCGGTATTAACCCGGACGACTTTTTTTCCAAACAGTTTTTCGATCGCGCTTTTGATCTCGAACTTATTCGCGTTGGTCGCCACCTGAAAGACGTACTGATTGTACTTCTCACTCAGGCGGGTGGCCTTTTCGGTCAGCCGGATCGATTGAATTATCTGGGTCGGCTCGTTCATGACGCTCTTTCCGCCAACTTGGCCAGCGCCTCGTTGGTCACGATGATTTTTTCGTAACGCAGCAACTGCTCCGTGTTAACCTCGGCCGCGGTCCGGAGCAGGATCAATTGCACGTTACGGGCCGCCAGGCAGGTGTTTTCGTCGAAACGGGTATGCACCAGCAAGACCTTGCCGGCATCCGTGTGCGACCGGAGCAAGGCGAGAAACTCTTTCGTTTTGGGCGCAGAGACTTTGAAGTCATCCGTGACAAGGACATCGCCCGCCAGGATCCGGGCGCTGAGCGCCTTGCGAAACGCCAAACGTTTCACCCGTTTATTCACCTTTTTGGAGTAGTCGCGCGGTTTGGGACCGAACGCGACGCCGCCGCCGGTCCAGATCGGGGACGATTTGTACCCGGCACGGGCGCGCCCGGTACCTTTTTGACGCCACGGTTTCTTCCCCGAGTAAGCGACCTCCGCCTTGGTTTTGGTGCTGGCGGTGCCCCTGCGGCGATTCGCTTGCATGGCTACCACCGCGTCGTGAACGGCCTGGGTTCCCTTGCCGTTCTCGATTACCGCGATGTTCGCCTGCTTAGCCGCTTCAACCGTTAGAACTGTGGCGCTCATGTCTCCTTGCCTCCTTTATCAATAGGTTGATGCTAGTGCTTACTTGGCTGC
Organism: Verrucomicrobiota bacterium; assembly: GCA_019243005.1. GTDB lineage: Bacteria > Verrucomicrobiota > Verrucomicrobiia > Chthoniobacterales > JAFAMB01 > JAFBAP01. The sequence goes on from JAFAUY010000070.1 coordinate 21,451, forward strand.
CTGGCCATTGACGGTTTTCTTCTTGGCCGGACGCACCACGACGTAGCTGCCATTTGCACCCGGTACGGCCCCGCAGACGAGAATAACGTTATCTTCCGGTCTGACCTGCACGATCCGCAGGTTCTGGACGGTCACGCGCTCGTCACCCATATGGCCGGGCATCCCCATATTTTTCCAAACCCGGCCCGGGGTCGAACGGTTGCCGATGGCGCCGTTGCGGCGGTGCATTTTGGAGCCGTGCGCCGCCGGCTGGCCCGCGAAGTGGTGCCGTTTCATCACGCCCTGGAAACCCTTGCCTTTCGAACGGCCAATCACATCAACGAACTGGCCGGCCTCGAACTGGCTTACGGACAGGTCCACCTCGGCCGGGACCGTCTGGCCGTCCGGCAACCGGATCTCACGGATGAGCTTTTTAGGTTCCACCCCGGCTTTTTTAAATTGCCCCAGCACCGGCTTGGTGAGGCGGGACTCTTTCTGCGCGTCATAGCCGACCTGTACGGCCGAGTAGCCGTGCTTCTCCTCAGTCTTAACCTGGATCAACGCGTTAGCCTCCGCCGCGATCACCGTTACCGGTGTGGCTTTGCCATTGGCGTCGTAGACGCGCGTCATCCCGATTTTTTTTCCTAACAATCCGATAGCCATATGCGCGTTGACCCCGACTAGATTTTGATGGCGATATCCACACCCGCCGGCAAGTTCAGCTTGCGCAGTTCGTCGACGGTCTTCGCCGTAGGTTCAATGATGTCGAGCAGGCGCTTGTGGGTGCGCATCTCGAACTGGTCCATCGATTTTTTGTCGACGTGAGGCGACCGGTTGACGGTCCACCTTTCAATCTGGGTAGGGAGCGGAATCGGGCCGGCCACTTTGGCGCCGGTTCGCTTTGCCGTCTCCACAATTTCGACCGCCGATTGGTCTAGCATCCGGTAGTCGAAACCCTTAAGCCGGATACGAATTCGCTGGCCGTTAGCCATTTTGTCTTAAGCTCCTTTCTGGTCCAGGACCGCCGCCACGATTTGGGCCGGCACCGGTTCAAAGTGAGATGGTTCCATCGAGTACGACGCGCGTCCCTTGGAGAGCGACCGGATGGCGGTCGCGTAACCAAACATTTCCGCCAGGGGCACCTCGGCGTGCACGACGGTCACGAGGCTCTTGTTTTCCATGTTGAGGATGCGACCGCGCCGGCGGTTCAGGTCACCCATGATATCGCCCTGGTACTCGTCCGGGGTGACGCATTCGACCTTCATGATCGGTTCGAGCAGGATCGAGGTCCCCTTTTTGAAGGCGTCCTTCATGGCAAAGATGGCCGCCAGTTTGAAGGCCAGTTCGTTCGAATCGACGTCGTGGTAAGAACCGTCCACGATGTCGACGTGCAGGTCGATGACCGGGTAACCGCCAAGCACGCCGTTGAGCACGGCTTCTTCAATGCCTTTGCGGACCGCAGGGATGTACTCGCGCGGGATCACGCCGCCGACGATCTTATTATCAATCGACACGCCCTTGCCCCGCTCCTGCGGCGCCACGTTTACCACCACGTGGCCGTACTGGCCGCGACCGCCGGATTGTTTGATAAGTTTGCCTTCCCCGACCGCGTTCTTCGTGATCGTTTCACGGTAGGCGATCTGCGGCTTGCC
>JAFAUY010000140.1 GCA_019243005.1 Verrucomicrobiota bacterium
TGTGGTGATAATCCACGCTCAGATCGCCCTCGGTCTGGACCTGCAGATCGATCAGGCTGTGTTTGCTCAGGAGCGTGAGCATGTGATCAAAGAACGCCACGCCAGTATGGATCTCGGACCGGCCGGAACCATCCAGCTCGAGCGTGGCGGCAATCTTCGTCTCGCCCGTCTCGCGGCGCAGGGTGGCCTGACGTTTTTTCATCTGGGGTGCCGGCCAGACTAGCACATTCCCAAAAAATCGCACCGCCGTACTCAAAAATGCCACCAGCGGAAAAAGGCCACGAATGCCACAAAGGAAGAGCGCGATCAGCGGCATCTTACACCGGGATGTCTGTCCGTCCCTCTGTCGCGGTCCCCCGGGCGGCCACGGCGGAAAGACCGACGCCGGACGCCGAGCTTCGAACTTTACCCGGCACCCTGGGCTAGTCCGCATTTATGGCGTTTTCTGCAAGTAATCACTTGCACCGGCGCCGGTTTGCAGGTAAGTGCTTGCATGGTCTTTCACCAGCTCGTCAATGCCCCTGAAACTGAGGCCAAGCAACCCGCCGGAGCCGATTGTACCCGCCAGAAATTGCTGCGGGCGGCGGATGCGGCGTTCACCGAACTCGGTTTCCAGTCAGCGACAACCCGGGAAATTGCCCGCCGGGCCGGCGTTAACGAGGTCACTTTGTTCCGCCATTTCCGGACCCGGTCGGATCTGGTTCGGGCCGTGATTTCCGAGACGCTCAACGCCGAAGTGGCGTTTGTGGAAAGCTTTCATTTTGACGAGCATGACCTCCGCAAAGCCATTGCTGATTACGTCAAGGCGTACGTCCGCGTGGTGGAACGCCGTGAAGGTGTGGCGCGCATCGTTGTCGGGGAGGGTCACCTCCTGCCGAAGGATATTCAGGACACGATCATCAGCGTGATCGTCCCGCTGAAGGAGCGGATCGCGGATTGGCTGCGACGGGCCCAGCAAAACGGCCTCGTCCGGCCTGAAGTCGACCCCATGGGCGCCGTTGAAGTCTTGCGAGATGCGCTCCACAGCGCCGTTTTGCGGTGGTCCACCTTTGGACCCGTCAGCTGCTCCCGGGACGTATACTTACAAACCTTAATCGAAACCTTTGTGCGCGGCATCGAAACCTGCGCACCCGCCAAGCAATCGTAACCTATGGCACAACAGGTCGAAACCGAGCCCGTTGCCCGAAAAAGTACTCCTGATCGTCTCCCTCAACGACCGCCGGTGCGTGAGGAAGCGGCCAGGCCGCAGGGAAAGCAAGGACGCCGCAGCGTCCGGCTGACCCTGCTGGTGCTGGTCCTGATCCCGCTGGCGGCCATTGCCGGCGCCTTCTATTATGCCCGAGGCCAAAATTACCAGAGCACGGATGACGCATTCATCGATGGGCACATCATCAATGTGGCGCCGAAGGTGAGCGGGCGAGTCGAACGCGTCCTCGTCAACGACAATCAAACCGTGAAGAAAGGGGACGTCGTGGTGGCTTTGGACGACCGCGACCTGGCGGCGGCGAGAAAGCAGAAAGACGCCGCGTTGGACAGTACGCGCGCTCAGGAGGGCGCCGTGCAGGCCTCCATCGACCAGGCCATCGCGCACGTGAACTCCTTGCAAGCCACCGTTGAATCCGATCAGGCCACCGCGGACGCCTCCCGGGCCCAGGCAGACAAGGCCGCCAAGGATTTTCAGCGCATTCAGGACTTGTTCCGGACCAAGGTGATGTCCCCGCAGGACCTCGACGCCGCGCGGGCCGCCAACGACAGCGCCCGGGCGCAACTGCAGGCCAACCTCAAAAAGGTGGCCAGCGATCAAGCCCAGGTCGTCGAGGCGCGTGCCACGGTGAATACCTACCTTGCTCTCCTGAAGAGCATGGCGGCAAAAACCGAAGAATCCGGTGCCGACCTGCAGACCGCCGAACTCAACGAGTCATACACCGAAATCCGCGCACCGGAAGACGGGCGCGTTACCAAGAAAGCCGTTGAACCGGGAGATTACGTCCAAACGGGGCAGGCGCTGTTCGCGCTGGTTCCCGCCGACATCTGGGTCACCGCCAACTACAAAGAAAATCAAATCGGCCTGATGCGCTCCGGCCAGCCGGTCGAGATCGAGGTTGATGCGCTGCGTGGGCAGAAATTTCACGGGCACATCGACAGCATCCAGGCCGGCAGCGGCGCGCGGTTCAGCCTGTTGCCGCCGGAGAACGCGACGGGCAATTACGTCAAAGTGGTCCAGCGCGTCCCGGTGAAGGTCGTCTTTGACCAGGTGCCGCAGACAGGGCTGCCTTTGGGGCCCGGTGAATCGGTCGTGCCTACGGTCAAGGTTCAGGATTTTCGCTATTCACCCCTCGCTCTGACCGTGCTGGCCGGTGCGACCGCCGGGTTGATGCTGCTGGTGTTCTGGTTCCGCAGCCGGCCTAAGCGGATGAAAGCGCGGGCCTAGTCAGGCAGAGGCAGTAACGATAACGGTTGTTGTTTTTTCATGGCAGACACTAAGGAATGGCGTCCGAAGGCCAACCCGTGGCTGATCGCGGGCGCGGTGATGGCGGCGACGTTCATGGAGGTCCTGGACACTTCGGTGGCCAACGTCGCGCTGAACCATATCGCCGGTAATCTGTCGGCCAGTACCGATGAAGCCACCTGGGTGTTGACCAGCTACCTTGTTTCGAACGCCGTCGTCCTGCCGGCCACCGGCTGGCTTGGACGGTATTTCGGCCGCCGCAAGTTTCTCATCAGCTGCATCTGCATTTTTACGCTGGCTTCCGCCTGGTGCGGCCTGGCCAACAGCCTGGGCATGCTCATCCTGGCGCGCGTTCTTCAAGGCGCCGGCGGCGGTGCCCTTCAGCCGATCGCTCAAGCAATCCTGCTGGAAACATTTCCGGCGGAAAAGCGGGGTTCGGCCATGTCGGTTTATGCCATGGGCGTCGTGGTGGCCCCGATCCTGGGGCCGACCCTCGGCGGCTGGATGACCGACAACCTCACCTGGCGCTGGGTGTTCTACATCAACCTGCCGATCGGTATCCTGGCCGCAGCCTTGTGTTTCCTGTTCCTGGAAGATCCGCCCTACCTGAAGGATTCCAAGCCGGGGCGCATCGATTATATCGGGTTCAGCCTGCTCACGCTCTGGATCGGGTGCCTGCAGGTGATGCTCGATAAAGGACAGGATGAGGACTGGTTCTCCTCAATTTTCATCTGCGTGCTGGCTGCCGGCGCGGTCGTCGGTTTTGTCGCCTTCCTCATTTGGGAGCTGAGGGTGCCTAACCCGATCGTGAACCTGCGGGTGCTGCTGGATGGGAACCTCTCGATCGGGGTCATCCTTAACTTTACCGTCGGCGCCATCCTGTTCGGAACCACGGCGGTACTACCCCAGTTCCTGCAAAACCTGATGAATTACCCCGCCCTGCAATCGGGCCTGGTCATGAGCCCGCGCGGGCTGGGCGCAATCCTCGGCAGCATCGTGGCCGGGCGAATCATCTCCAAGATCGATGGCCGCCTCTGGATGGCGCAGGGAGCCGTGCTGCTCGCCGTCACGATGTACCTGCTCGGCCAGGTCAATCTCTCGATCGCTCCGGGCAACGTTATCTGGCCGATCGTCATCAGCGGCTTTGCGGTCACCTCAATTTTTGTGCCGATGACGACGTTTTCCATGGCAACCGTGCCTCGCCAGAATATGGGCGATGCAACGGGGGTAACCAGCCTGGTGCGAAATCTCGGCGGCTCCGTCGGCATCTCCGTGATTACCGCCCTGGTAACTCGAGGCACGCAGGCGCACCAGAACCTGCTGGTGGGACACATGACGCCTTACGATGCGCCTTTTAGAAACCAGTTAGCCACCATGCAGCATTCCCTGGCCGTTCAGGGCGCCGGTCCCGTCGCTGCCCAGCATGAGGCTTACGGCATGATGTACCAGGTCTTGCAGCACCAGGCGGGTTTGTGGGCTTACGTCGACCAGTTCAGGATGTTAGTCCTGGCCTGCGCGTTGCTGGTGCCGCTGGTTTTCCTATTCAAGAAAGCGTCACGGCCGCTACCGAAAGAGATGGCCGGCGCCCACTGAGAAATGCCACAAATGGAAGAGTGGCAGTTGGAACGTTTTTTTATTTGGGGCACCGGATCGATGGGACAAATAACGGGAGAATGTCGCGACGAGTAACTTCTGTCATTTGTGGCATTTTTCCGCTTGTGGCATTTCCTTTGGGCAGATGAGGTCGAGG
>JAFAUY010000433.1 GCA_019243005.1 Verrucomicrobiota bacterium
CAGTGCGACCGTCAACGCCAGCAGGGCGCAAAGGATAAAATTCGCGCCGGCCCATTCAGAATGGGCGACGATGGCGTGCGCCAACTCTCCCGCGGCGCCCGTTTTCTCCAAGGCGAAACCGAACGACATCATCCCGCCCACGGTCGCGACGGCAGGCCAGTCAACCGACTTGTAGGTATCGGTCACTTTCACGCATCCCAACAGGAGCACGGCGACGGCGGCCAGCGGAATGGAGAGGGCCGGCGTAAGAACCCCCGTGATCGCGGTCAGGATAATGCCGCCGAGCAGCAGCATGGTGATGATGGCCTGCCGGTTACCCGAGGTCGGGAAATGCTGTTGGCTTAACAGAATCAGATTCGGATTGCGCTCGAGCCGTTCAAGGTTTGAGTTGTGCCCGAGCAAAAGGAGCGAGTCGCCGTATTCGAGCCGGGTGGCCGATGGCCGTTCCTGAATGGTCTGCCCGTGCCGCGATATGCCAAGGACGCTGAACCCGTAGTCGCGGCCGAAATTGGTCTGCTGCATGGTGCGTCCGGTGTACCGGGAGTTGGGGGAGAGCAACGCTTCGACCGTGATCAAGTCCAGGCTGCGGAGGGTCTTTTCACCGATCTTGACCTCCTCCATGAAGTGGAAATCCGGAGATTTCAGGAGGCTGCCGATGGTCGGCACGGCCCCTTGGATGATGAGCGCATCACCGGGATGCAATTTCATCCATCCGTTGGGCGGCATCCGTTCGCCCTCCCGGATGACGCCGACGATGGTTACGTCCTGGCGCTTGGCCCAGTCGAGTTCGTCGAGCATCAATCCGGCGGTGGCCGATTGCGGCGTTACCATCACCTCGGTCAGGTATTCTTTGCCGAGCTCCTGCTCCAATGATTGCACCTCGGCTCTTGGCAGAAACTTTCTCCCGACCAGAAAGAAATAGGTCGCACAACCGGCGAAAACCGTGGCGGCGACCGGCGTGAAATCAAAAAAGCCGAGTCCCTGACCGGTTCGCTGGCGAAGAAGATCGCTCACGATGATATTACTGCGGGTGCCGATCAACGTCCATTGCCCTCCGAGGGCCGCGCCATACGCGGCGCAGAGCAGGTAGCGTGAGGGCGAGAGGTTGCGCTCCTTGCACACCCCCAGCACGACCGGCATAAAGACGAGGACGATCGTGGTCTCGTTGATGAACATTGAACAACCGGCGGCGAGCGACAGGACCGCGGCCTGGAAGAGGAGCTCGTTATGGGCACAGACCCTGAACAAGCGGCCGCCGATCATTTCGGCGGCGCCCGTGCGGACCATGGCGGCGCCAAACACAAACATGGCCGTCACCATGATCACGGCGACGCTGCCGAATCCGGAGAATGCCTCCTGCGGGCTCAGGATGGCTGACCATCTACCGTCCGGACGCGGCCAGGGAACTGCCAGGGACAACATCACCAGGACGGCGGCGATGTCGGTCCGCAGCCGCTGGGTCCAGAAAAGGTGAAGGACCGCCAAGAGGATCACCCCTAGAACGACGAATTCCGGCTTCATCAACGTAGAGAGTATAGTTGAATTTTGCGCGGGCGCAGTGCGGCCGGCACCGGGCCGGGCTATCGTTCAGGCATGACTCCCGACGCCCTCCAACACCTTACCCGCCAATGCCGCACCATGGACCGCCTGATCCGCGAACATGGCGCCTGCAGGCTCGTGCCCGACCCGCGCCGGTCACCCTTCGAATCGCTCGTGCGTGCCGTCGCTCATCAACAGCTTAACGGCACCGCGGCCGAGACCATCCTGGGGCGGTTCCGAGCGCTTTTTTCAGGCCGGCGTTTTCCGCATCCGGCGGACCTTGCGGCGATTTCGGATGACGCCTTGCGGGCCGCCGGCTTTTCCCGGGCAAAGATCGCCTCGTTGCGGGACATTGCCGAAAAGACGCTTTCGGGGGTCATCCCGACTTCCCGCGCCATCGCGGAAATGACCGACGAGGAGATCGTGGCGCGCCTCACGCAGGTGCGCGGGGTGGGCCGCTGGACGGTCGAGATGATGCTGATTTTTCAACTCGGCCGCACAGACGTGTGGCCCGTGGACGATTTCGGGATTCGCACCGGGTACCGCGTCGCCTTCGGCCTGCCGGCGCTGCCTTCAGCCAAGGAATTGCTCCCGCTCGGGGAACGATGGCGGCCGCATCGGACCACGGCTGCATGGTACCTCTGGCGGGCCGCCGAAGCGGCGCGGAAAACGGCACAAAATGCCGCAAACGCCACAAGCCAAAAAAATGCCACAAATCAAGGCGGGCAAAGCCAGCGCGTGAGGCGGCCCTTAGCCTAGGATCTTTTTTCTGCGTTGTCTGCGGATCCGCCGCCCTGCCGGTCTTCGGAGATGTCAGCGGGTCCGGGTGGGCGGCGGATGGTCGTCCCCTGCAGGTCTTCGGCGATGGCGGCAGGCCCGGGTGGGCGGCGGATGAGCGTCCCCTGCAGGTCTTCGGTGCTGGCGGCAGGCCCGGGTGGGCGGCGGTTGATCGTCTCTCTTCCTGCGGTCATCGCCGTGTTCCGCTGCGGCGCCGGGTAAACTCTTCCGCCGTGCCCGCCGTGTGATCATTTTTGCGGCAATAAGGATGGAAAATATGAATAATTATGGAATTATTGCATTGAACCTGTAAATGGCTTAAAAACCTTGTCCGGTGCGCATGAAATGAAGTGGTCCATTGGTAAGCAAATCATCCTCGGCAAGGTGATTTCGATTTCCGTTCTGATCATCATTTCGGTAATCGCCGGAATCACCGTCCACGATCTGAAGGCAAGTTTCGTGCGCCACGACCGAGCGGGTCTGCGGCTGGAAGCGGCCCATGAATTCCTGTCTTTGGTGCAGGACCTCGAGACGGGGCAACGCGGGTTTCTGATCACCAATGATGAAAGCTACCTTCAGCCTTTCAATGATGCCAAGGCCCGGCTGGAGGGGGTGCAAACGCGCCTGGTTACGCTGACCGAAGATACCGCTGCACGAAAGCAGATCGTCAATTCGCTGGTCGACTTGGTCGCGGCAAAACAAAGGGAGCTTGAGAAGAGCATCCGGTTGAACCGGCAGCAGGGTTTTGAAGCTGCCAAAGCCGTGGTCGTACAAAATACCGGCAAGGAGCTTATGGACAAGATTCGTGCTGCGGTTGCTGCGCTGCAGGCGCAGACGGAAGACGAGTTCAGCACGCTTCAAAGCCTGGTGAAACACCGGACCAACTTCCTGTTTGCGACCGTTTGGTTCGGGATGCCGGCGGCAGCGCTCGTGATGCTGGGGATCGGGGTATTCACCTCCTGGCTCATTACGGCTCCGCTTCGAAAGATGATCGCCGCGGCCGAGAGTATCTCAGAAGGGGATCTCAGCGTGCCCGTCCCCGAGCTCGGCCGGACGGATGAGGTCGGCGCGCTTTCGCGGGCTTTTCAGCGGATGCTTCACTTCCTTAACGACACGGCGAGCGCGAGCCAGCGAATTGCCGCGGGAGATCTGACCGTGGCGATCAAACCGCGATCCGCCCACGATCAATTCGGCCAAGCCCAGGCTGGGATGGTCGCGCAGCTCTCCCGGCTTATCCAGCAAGTCCAGAGATCCGGTATCCAGGTCAACTCCTCGTCCGTGCAGATTGCGGCGGCGTCCCGGCAGCAGCACAGCACGGCGGCCGAGGTTGCGGCCACCACCACCGAAGTCGGCGCCACCGCGCGCGAGATGTCCACGAACGCGCAGGCGTTGCTCAAGAGCGCTGACCAGGTAAGCGCCGTCACGAAGGAAACGGCAACCCTGGCCAGTAACGGCAAATCGGGTTTGAACCGGATGGAAAGCATCATGCGCCAGATCGTAGACGCTTCGACCGATGTGACGGCCAAGTTTGGGGTGATGGACGAGAAGGCCGGGAACATCAACGTGGTGATCACCACGATTAATAAGGTTGCCGACCAGACCAACCTGCTGTCTTTGAACGCTGCGATTGAGGCCGAAAAGGCCGGCGAGTATGGGCGCGGTTTTGCCGTCGTGGCGGCGGAAATCCGCCGGCTGGCGGACCAGACTGCGTCCGCGACCCTCGACATCGAGTCCATGGTAAAGGAAATGGTTGCGGCGGTTTCCACGGGCGTGGCGGGGATGGACCGCTTTACCGCGGAGGTGCAACGCGGGACCCAGGAGGTCGGGCAGGTGAGCCGACAACTCGATGAGGTGATCGAACAGGTTCAGTCACTGGCGCCCAATATCATGGTGGTGAACGACGGCATGCGATCCCAGTCGCAAGGGGCGCAGCAGATCAGCGACGCGCTGATCCAGTTAACGGAAGCCGCCCGGCAGACGGCCGACGCTGCCCGGGACTCGACCAGTGCGGCCGAACAGCTCAACGAGGCGACGCACGCGCTCCAGGATTTAATCGCCAAATTCAAACTGCCGAAAGGGTGAGGTGATGTTGTATGTGACGTACTGGGTCGGAAACGACCTTTTTGCGATTGCCGCCCCGGAGATCGAGCTGGTGCTGCCGTACGCGTCGCTCAAAGTCACGCCGAAGCTTCACCCTGCGTTTGCGGGCACGTTGAATTTTCACTCGGAACCCGTGCCTATCCTGGACGCGAACGTTCTTCTCGGCGCGACGCCGGTTCAGGAGATGGTAAACACGCGGATCCTGCTCTGCCCGGGTACCGAAGCGACGCGGTGGCGGCGGTTTGGGCTGGCGGCGGAACGGGTCACGGCCGAATTGAGGTTTAATGAGGATGAGTTTGTGCCGGCGCCGGCAGGCAATGCCGAGACGGCGTTGGCCGGACGGCTGGCCCGTTGGCAGGGGCGCTTGGTCCAGCAGATCACTCCTTCTGAAGTCATTACGCCCTGCGTGCGCGAGCAGTTGTGGCCCGCATGAGCTCATCATCACGACTCCCAGCCGAGATCGTGGGGCTGCTCGAGACCGTCGCCGGACTGGACGCGTTTTCCCTGGGGAGCGAGGCGGCCCTGCTTGACGTTCTCGAAAGCCAGGCCCGCCGGTGGAACGCCGGCTCAGTCCGGGAGTACTGCGCGTGGGTCGAACAACACGAGGGAATGCTCCGCGACTTACTCAACGCCGCGGTGGTGCCGGAGACGTTCCTGTTCCGTTACCCAAACAGCTTTCAAATGCTTGCGGGTTGGGCACGAGACCGCCTCCACCGTTTCAACGCGGGCAGGCGGCTTCGCATCCTCTGCGTGCCGTGCTCATCCGGTGAAGAGGTTTATTCGATCGCCATTACGTTGCGCCAGGCAGGCCTTGCCGCCGGGCAATTCTCCATCGAAGGGATCGACCTTTGTCCGGCCCTGATCGAAAAAGCCGCCAACGGCGTTTACCACGGTTACTCATTCCGGACCGTCGATCGTTCGGTACGGGATACGTATTTCGACCCGCAGGGGGGAGGGTACGCGGTGCGGGAATTCCTTCGCGAAAGCGTCACCTTCCGG
>JAFAUY010000434.1 GCA_019243005.1 Verrucomicrobiota bacterium
CTAGAGCATCCACCGATTACACAGAAAAGTGATCCGCAGAACACGCAAGGATTCCCGACCGCCTCCGAACTCAACACCCGGCCCTCCATTTGTGGCATTTTCCGCCGGGGCGGCTGAGCAGGCCGACACGCTCCTGAATGCGTCTTATGATCTCTCGCGCCCAAACGATCCGGCCGTCGCCGCGCAGTTCCGGGCAAAATATCAACCGGCCGAGTTCATCGACGTGGACCAGACGTTCGGGGGATGGGGCGCCATCGAACAGATGTTCTTTGCCGATGGCAGCCTCTTTCACCGGATCTGGAACCGGTAAGCGATAACGGGTAACGCGTAGCGGGCAATTAGTGACTGAGGCCTGGTATCGAGTTGCTAGTTACCGGTTACCCGCTACTCGTTACTCGTTACGCGTTACGCGTTACCGGTTACCTGTCAGCATGCCTCGCGAATATCACCTGAAACCACTGCCGACCGTTGCGGCGAGTTCGATCGACTACCGTGCGGAGTTGAATGACCAGCAATACGCCGCGGTCACCTCGCCGCCCGGTCCGGCATTAGTGCTGGCGGGTGCGGGCAGCGGGAAAACGCGGACCCTGACTTATCGGGTCGCCTGGCTGCTGGACAACGGCGTCGAGCCTCAGAATATCCTCCTGCTGACGTTTACCAATAAGGCCGCTCGCGAAATGCTGGCGCGGGTGCAAGCCCTGTTGCCGCTGGAGACCCGGGCAATCTGGGGCGGCACTTTTCATTCCATCGGGAATCGTCTCCTCCGGCGGCACCCCCAGGAAGTCGGCTTCCGGCCCGGGTTCACGATTATGGACCGGGAAGATCAACAGGATCTGTTGAGCGCCGTCATCGCGAATGCCGGCATCGATACCCGGCAGGTCCGGATTCCAACTGCGGAGGTGATGGCCGACATGTTCAGCTTTGCCTTGAACACGGAACGGCCGCTGCCGGCCGTGCTCGCCCAGCGGTATAAACGCTTTGCCCCCCTCACCGGTGAGATCGTGTCCATTCAGGGACAGTATGAGGCGCGAAAACGGACGGCCAATGCGATGGATTTTGACGACCTGCTGGTTAAAAGCGTCCGGTTGCTCCGAGAAAATCCGGGTATCGCCGAATTCTACCAACGCAGTTTTCAGTTTGTGCTGGTCGACGAATACCAGGACACGAACAAACTCCAGGCCGATTTCGTTGACCTTATCGTTCAGCGTCATCATAGCCTGATGGTGGTGGGCGACGACGCGCAATCGATTTATTCCTGGCGCGGGGCCAATTACCAGAACATCCTCGATTTTCCGAAGCGCTACCCCGAGGCGGCGATTTACAAAATCGAGACCAATTACCGGAGCGTGCCGGAGGTTCTCTCAGTGGCGAATGCGGCCATCCGGGCCAACACGAAGCAATTCTTCAAGACCCTGCACGCCAACCGGCCCGAAAGCGCGCTCAAGCCGGCCGTCGTCCCGCTGCTGGATAACAATCAGCAGGCCAACTTCGTGGCTCAACGTGTTCTCGAACTGCGCGACGAAGGCATCGAATTCAACGAGATGGCCGTGCTTTACCGCGCCCATTACCAGTCTTTGGAGGTGCAACTCGCCTTTACGCGGTCCGGTATTCCTTTCTTTATCACCAGCGGGCTGCGCTTTTTCGAACAGGCGCACATCAAAGACGTGGCGGCGTTCATGAAATTCGTGACCAACCCGGCCGACGAAGTGGCGTTTAAACGCATGGTGCGCCTCCTGCCGGGAGTGGCCGCCAAGACCGCGGAAAAGCTTTGGGCCCAGCTCAACGGTGTACCTGAAGCGGAGCGGATAAAATTTGGTTCGTGGCTGGCGCATTGCTCCGTCAGCGAACGGTCCAGGCGCGCATGGCAGCAGCTGGTCTACACGCTGGACGAGATTGCCCCGGAGAGGAAACCGGCCGGGCCGGCTCAGATGATCCGTTCGATCCTGGAAGCCGTTTATGATGACTATCTCCAAACCAAATACGCCAACTACGAGCAGCGCCGGGAGGACCTCGCTACGCTCGAAAGTTTCGCCCGGACGTTTTCCGATGCCGTCGAGTTTTTGAGCCAGCTCTCCCTCATGGCCACCGGCGACACCGAGACCGTTGGCGGCGAAGAGGAAACCGAAAAAGTGACGCTCTCCACCATCCACCAGGCCAAAGGCCTGGAGTGGCGCGTGGTCTTCGTCATCTGGATGACCGACGGCATGTTTCCCAGTTCGCGGTCCCTGGATTCCCTGGAGGCGGTGGAGGAGGAGCGCCGCCTCTTTTACGTGGCCGTTACTCGCGCCAAGGACGAGCTCTACCTGACCCACCCATTAAGCTGGCCCAACGGCGCCCCCGACCAAAGGTTGCAACGGGCCAGCCGGTTTTTGAAGGAAATCCCGGCAACGCTGGTGGAAGAATGGGCGGTGGGCTTTTAAAATGCCACAAGTAAAAAAATGCCACAAATGCCACAAATGAATCAGCAGCCTTCACGTTTCTTCATTTGTGGCATTTTTCGGCTTGTGGCATTCGTGGCATTTAATGGGCAGGTACGTCCGTGCGATTTGTGCGCCCGTGATCGGCGTGGAGTGGGCAAATGATGCCCTGCTGGAGGCGCTGCTGCCCTACGTGCGAACGCTGCCTCTGGCTGCTCCCGAGCGTCTCAGCCTGGAAAATTTTGTGCGCCTGCTCCTGATTGGCTGGCGGACCCGGCGAATCTTGTGTCCGGACTTCCTGGAACTGCGCAGTTTTTCGGATCACGCCGCGGCGTTCGAAGCGGCGGTCACGGAAGCGGTGCGGGGTCTGCGACGGGAGCTGGACCAAATGGAGGTGCCGGCCGTTTTTGACGCAGTCGTCGCGATTTCGAGTACCGGAAACCTGCTGCCCGGCATTGCCGACCGCCTGGCGGAAGCCTGGCCTGACCGAATTCCGGCGGAGGCACTCCTGGTGGACGTCAGCAACGGCGGGTGCACGAGCGGGGCACGCGGCCTGCGGCTGGCCTCCAGGCTTGGCCCGGAATACAAAAACGTCTTGCTGGCGGTCGTGGAGGTCCCGACTTCGTTAACTGATCCGTGTTCGGTCGACCGGGCCAATTGGCAGGGGCTTTGCACCTTCGGGGACGGTGCGGCAGCCGTTTGGCTCTCTGATGAGCCTGCCCCGGGTGCCCTGGAAGTCGACCGGGTGTATTCCTGGCATAGCGGCCTGCCGGAGTTGATCCGGTGGCAGTACGGCCCGAGCTATTATCGATTTGCCGTCTCCGACCTGGGAGGCTTCGAGCAAAAGGTCAGAAATGCCGTGTTCGCGGCGATCGGGCATTTTGACTGGGAACGCGGGCGGGCCGACGCCTGGGCGCTGCATCCGGCGGGCATGATGCTTTTGCTTAGCCTGGCCAAGAAACTGGGCCTCGAACGCCAGGAGCTTGAGCCATCGATCCGGCATTTTCGTAAGTTCTCCAATATGAGTGGCGCGAGCCTTTTGCACATCTTGCGCGACTTATGGATCAGCGACGCGAAGGAGTTGCGTTGGCTGGCCATGGGCGCAGGTTTTCACGTTGAAGCCGGAAGGGGAAAGGTGCTGGAATGAGGAAACTGGAACGCGAAACGGTGCTGGCAGCCATTGCCGGATTTGTGACGGAACACTTCCCGGACGTGCTTGCCGGGCAGATCGAGCGGCTGACTGCATCCCAGTTGATTCATCAGAGCCTCGAGTTGGTGGAGTTTGTTTTGCACCTCGAGGACCGGCTCGGTATCGAGATCGATATCAATAATCTCGGCGAAGCCTTGATCACCAGTACCTTCGGCCAACTGGCCGACCGGATCGTGGCAATCGGTAACGGGTAGCCGGTAACGAGTGGCGCGTAACGGGTAACGTGTTGGAAGCGGGTGCGGGCATGACAGGTCGCTTTTCGCACCCGTTACGCGTCACTCGTTACCCGCTACCCGATACTTTTACGCTTGCAGCACGTCCTTTTGCCCCTATGTTGCTACCCTTTCTTTACCTATGCCAACGAGCGAAAACATCGATCTGGGTGCGTTCCGGTTGCACGATCAGGACACCGGGAGTGCCGACGTGCAGATCGCCCTTTTAACCCACCGGATCAATCAGCTGACCGAGCATCTGAAAGGGCATCGCAAGGATCATTCTTCCCGTCGCGGCCTGTTGAAACTGGTGGCTACCCGGCGGAGTTTGCTGGATTACCTCAAGCGCACGTCGCAGGACCGGTATAAGACGGTCATTGAGAAACTCAACCTTCGTAAGTGATCACGCGCCCCTTCGAGATGGCAGCGGCGGTTCAAAATCGCGGCGACCCGGGCTTTTTCCACGCAAGCGCTTGAGAAACAGCCGAAATGGCGTAGCTATTCAAGGCTTGGCTAAGTTGTCCTTGGCTAAGCGTTATAGCACGCCAAGCCAGCACCTTCAAACCCAAAGGGAGTTGTATAACCCTAAATAACCTCGACGTGTCGCCGACTCCGGCCTTGATCTTAGGTCCGAACCCCGAAAGGCGTGTTCGAGGCTCGGACCTACGAGCAAAGGCCGATGCGTTTGTGAGCACGTGAGGATCTGCACATGCATCACAGCGTCTCTAGATTTATTGGCACCGCCAATCTTACCTTCGAGTCCGGCAAACTCGCAAAACTTGCCGATGGATCGGTAACGGTTCGTTCGGGCGACACCATCATCCTGGTGGCAGCCGTGTCGGCCACCGCCCTCAAGGAAGGCCAGGATTTTTTCCCTTTAACGGTCGATTACCGCGAGAAAGCGGCTGCCGCCGGCAAATTTCCGGGCGGCTACTTCAAGCGCGAAGGCCGGCCCTCCGAAAAGGAAACCCTTACCGCGCGCATGACGGACCGCCCGTTGCGTCCGCTGTTTCCGAAAGGGTACTTTTACGACACGCAAGTCATGAGCGTCCTGCTCAGCGCCGACGGCGAGAACGACGCGGACATCCTGAGCATTAACGGGGCTTCGGCGGCGCTCGCCGTTTCCGACATTCCGTTTGATGGCCCGATCGGCGCGGTGCGCGTCGCCCGTATCAATGGTGAATTTGTGGTTAACCCGACCCACACGCAACGTCAGGCCAGCGACCTCGACCTGGTTTACGCAGGCAACTGGGACGACGTCATCATGATTGAGGGCGCGGCCAACGAAATGGCCGAAGAGGATTTTATCCGGGCCCTGGAATTTGCGCACCCTTTTGTACGTGAAATCATCTCCGCCCAGAAGGAACTGGCCGAACGCGCCGGCAAACCGAAACGTCAGGCCGAATTGATCGCGGTCCGCGAAGAGTTGCTGGAGGTGGCTTACCAGGTTGCGGGCAATCGCATCGAAGCCGCCCTTTATACCCCCGGCAAAGTGGCGCGCAGCAAGGCGGTGGATGCCCTTCGCAAGGAAGTCGAAGCCGCCATTCTGCAGCGTTATCCGGACGCCACGCCTTTCGACATTTCCCAGGCATTCGATTACCTGCAAAAAAAGGCGTTCCGGGTCAGCGTCCTG
>JAFAUY010000178.1 GCA_019243005.1 Verrucomicrobiota bacterium
CTGGTCGCTAAAGGTGAGTAACCCGTCCCGGTGCCGTTGCCGGCAATAGAAAGCGACCAGGTCGCTCGCCCACTCGCCGGCTGCGTCCTCGAGCCAGGCGCTCAACGGTCGAAAAATCTCCCGGCACAGGGGTTTCAAGCCGTTCGACGCCGAATCCAGATCGGGCAAGCCGACGAACTCATCCGCGGATCGCAGCGCCCGGTTGTAACGCTCAAATTCGCGCAGCAACCGTCGACGAACCTCTGCCTGTCCTCCCCGCGCCCTTAGGCCTTCCAAAATGGACAGGTCGAGTGCGGACGGCGGCTCTCCCGCGTTCACGCGCGGCAGGGCACTCTCCATCCGGTTCGCGACGGCCAGCAAATCGTCAAACGAACAAAACCGGAGTAGCTTTTTCGTCAGCGAATGCGACCGGATCAGTTGCTCGGCTTCCGGGCCGTTCAGAAAATCCTCCCACAAACGGCGTCCTTCAGCGGGCGTTATGGTTTTCAAACGGCTCGGGAATCCCAGTTCAAGCTGGTGATCACTCAACAGCCCCAGGCAAAAGCTGTGGATGGTGCCGAAAAAAGCGCGGTCCAAGCTGTTGAGCACCGCCGTGGCCCGTGACGCTTTGGACCGTTCCAGCACGGTTGCGGTAACCCGGCGTTTGAACTCGCGCGCAGCGGTGTTCGTGTAGGTGACGACCACCAGTTTACTCACCGCCTCAAGGTCACGATGGGCGATCGCCACAATCCGCTCAACGATGGCCCGGGTTTTACCGGCGCCCGCTGCCGCGACCACGGCAAAATTCCGATCATGCTTCTCTACGAACCTTTTCCGAGCATCCGAATCTGCTGGTGTGGTCATCCGAGAGTAAGCCGGCGCTTGGCCCGCAGCACGGCGGAGTTGATCGGAACGGTTGCGATCGGCAAAACCTCGTCCTGCGCGTCACGGGATCCGGGATCGCCGCCGTACCCGAAGCAAGCGCGGCGCTGGATCGCTGCGAGGGTCGAACGAAGCGCGGCTGCGGCTTGCTCGTCAGCGCCAGGGTTGACTTCATCGGTGCCGCCGATTCTGGTCACGAGGATACGCGTCGTCTGCGCCCCAAGCGCTTCACACATCCATCGGTAAGCATGAAACTGCAGACCGGAACCGCCGGCCGGTTTAGGCGCGGGCTTGCGCTTCGACGTCTTGAAATCCACCACGACCAGATTTGCCGCTTTCACATCCGCGCGGTCGAGCAAAACCAGGTCGATGCGGCCACACAAGGCGAGCGGATCCGGCCCCGGCAGGGTCACTTCCATCGGAAACTCGGCTGCCAGCCAGGGCGACCGGGCGAGGGGTCCGGCCAGTTGTTCGACGAAGCGGTCGCAGACCCAGGCGGCCTGGCGCAGGATCGATTCCCACCAGACGCATCGCTGGGCTTCAGACAAGCGCCTGAGGTGAGTGTCCTGCACTTCCCGCAGTCGTTGCCGCAAGCGGTCGCGGACGGCGTCCGCATCGCAGCATCCGGAAGAAAGGCCGAGGGCGAGACCGGTGGCCAGGGTGGAACCGCTACCGCTTTCTCCGAAGATCTGTCCCAGCCAGCAATGGATCACCCGCCCGAGCGTCAGCCTGAACTCGCGCCGGAACTCCCGGTCGTATTCCCGGGCGCACCCAAACACTTGTTTGAACGCAAAGGTTGCGGGCTGGCTTAGCACCTTATCCAGTACCGATGGAGACCACGGCTTCACCCGCAGGCCGGCACCCTCGAACGACAACGAATATTCGTCGAAAGGCAAGCGGGCGTCGGTGCGCCGCGCCCGGACCGACGCGAAATGGGTCAAGCCTTCGATGGGTGCGGGCGGGACTTGGCCGGCTCGCACAAACGCCCGCGGTCGTGAGTGCGAACCGCTCTGCAGAAAGGTAATAATTTCGTTCGGCACGACCGTTTCACCGAGTGCATCGGCGGTCGTGTAAGTGAAACAGAGTTCTTTCCTGGCCTGCACCAGGAGGTGCAGGTAATAGTCCAGTTCCAAGCGTTGCTTATCGAGCTTTCCCTGCCAGTTAAAACGGTACCGGCTCCGCATTTCCGCCCGGGCCAAGTCCGTCAGGAGCGGGTTTTCGGTGGTGACCCGGGGCCAACCTTCACCGGAACAGCGCGGCACGATGATGGCGTCGTACGCCGTCCCCAGGGCGCGCCGGGCGCTCGCCACACAGACCCACGCGGTCCGGCCCGCCCCCAGTTGGAGCCGTCTGGGTTGGTTCAGCAAATCGTACAGAAAATCCGCGAACAGCCGTCCGGAAATCAGGCGACCCCGCAGGAAATCGGCGACCTCATGCCAGAGGGGCTCGAGATCGCCGGTATCGAGCCGGAACGGCCGCAATCCCGGCAAATCCGCGAGAGCGTTCGCGTCCTCCAAGGCTTGGCGCCAGGAAGCGGCGAGATCCTCGAAAGCGGCGCGTTCAGGCCATGGCGCCAGTAATCTGAGGAGGCCGGACTCCCACTCCGGAGGCACCAATCCGGGCAGGATCGCTTCCAGGGAGGCAGCCTGGCGTTCATCGAAATGCTTCGCCAACCGTTGGCGGAGCCGGCCCAACACCGACTCGTCGAGCACCAGCAACTCGAACATCCGCCAGAGGGCGCGCGGCGTGCGGTCGCGTCCATGCAACCGGGCGAGGGTCTTCTGAAGTTCGATTCCCCGGTTACCGTGCGCGTTACGTCGCACTTCGTCGGCCACGGCAATACCGGCCGACGACAGCGCATCAACGATGATCATTCCAAACGGGTCGTGCTCCGGAACGGCCACGAGGACGTCCCGGCAACCGCCGAGCAAGGCTTCGGCCACGAGTTGGACCACGGCATCCACCTCGTCGGCGGGACGGCCGGCGCAAACCAGTTGTGGACGCCGCGAAACCGGCCCTGAAAATCCCTGCCGGGATTCGAGCACCCAGCCAAACGGCTGGTCAACACCGGACGCGGCGCAGATGTCGCGTTCCGCACCCGTTTCCTGCTCGAGCCGTTCCAGGTTTTGAAAATCGGCATCGGCGGTGGGCAACGGCTGCGGCAGCCAAAAGCTGAAGGCTTCGGCGGAGCGCGCGGCTGCAATCAACAGGTCCGTCTGGCGCAATTCGAGGCTGCCCAGGCCGTAGACGCAGAGTTCGAACGGCGGGTGCGCTCTGGCTGCCGATTGGCGCAACCGTTCGTCCACCCGGGGGCGCCAGTACGGGGAATGGAAAAGCTGGGCAACGGTTTCCCAGGCCGGCGCGGGCACCCGGAGGATACGCAGCACATCCTCCAAACGCCCGCTACAGGTAAACCCTGAAAGTGCAAATTCATCCAGCGCAATGAGCAGGTGATCGGCCATCGAGGCGTGCACGGGGTCTTCACCCAACGCGTTTTGCAGGATCAAGCGCAACGTCTCCCGACCGAACGACGGGCTCGGAAGGCCGTTCCGGCGACACAACCGCTGCCGCACGGTGCGGAGATCGATGAATTCTAACCCGAACAGAGAACGGCCGGCGCGCAGCTGGTGTGACCGAAGCCAGTGAGCCTGCAGAAACGAGCCCGTCACAAACCAGACCGCCCGGCCTGCCATCGCCTGACGGGAAAGGCGTTCAACCTCAGCCGCCAAGCCGGCCTGCCACGCGTCCTCAACGTGGTGAAAAAGGTAGAGGGCGTTCACACCGGTGTTGGCGTCCTTGTATAACGGGTGCGGGGGTCGGGTGTCGAGTGCCGATGGCGGGTGTCGGGCGAAATGCCACGAATGCCGCCAGCGGAAAAATGCCGCAAATTCAGTGCCCGGCAGCGGGTAACGCGTAACCCGTAACGGGTGAGTTCAGAGCCGCCGCGCGGAAGGCCACAAATGAAAAAATCTAATCTGCGTAATCTGTGGACGGATTTCTTTCTGCGTGGTCTGCGGATCCGCCGCCTGCGCGGGTGTTTCGTGGTGGCCGCATGCAAGGGTCGGCGGCGGATGATCGTCCCCCCGCGGCTGTTTCGTGGTGGCAGCATCTAAGGGCGTGCGGCGGATGATCGTCTTTAATCTGTGGGTCCGCCGTGTTCGCCGTCGACCCCGAGGACGGCACAAGCGATGCGGTGCACTTCCGCACGCTCCCGGGCGTACCGCGACAGCAACGCTTCGCGGGTGCCGAAGCCGGCCCATTTTGCCAACTGGGCCTGATCCTCGGGCGCTTGCGGCAACTGCGAGACCGAACTGTTGTCAACCCGCCGCAGCGCGGCTTCCAGCCGGCGGAAAAATCGGTAAGCGGCCGCCAGCGGACCGGTCTGCTCTCCCCGGCCCCGCTCCGTGAGTCGCTCCAGCGCATGCAGGCTGTTGGTCTCAAAAACCTTTTCCCGCATCTGCAGGAACTGCGTGACAAACTCGATGGCCATGATGCCGCCGCGCCCGGTTTTGAGATGATAAAAATCCGAGCCTTTCTCTCGCTGGGTCACCACCCGCAAATACATTTGGCCGATCTTGTCGCGGAGATCGTCGCGGTCAGCGGCCTTCTCCCAGATTCTACGGACGGCTTTCGCCAAGGGAACCGCGTCCGGGCCACGCAGAACGCGGGCTTTACAAAGCGATTGCATTTCCCACACCTGAGCGCGCTGTTCGAAGTAAGCCTGGTATTGCTCAAGCCCGACCACCAGGGCGCCGGATTCGCCTTCGGGCCGCAGCCGCGTGTCCAATCCAAAGACCCGGCCCTCGCTCGTTTTGGTGTTCATGAGCTTGATCAGCCGCTCGGCCAGCAGCGGGTCTTCGCCCACCAAAACCACGTCGAGATCGGCGCCGTAGAGAAGTTCTCGTCCGCCAAATTTTCCGAGGGCCAGCACGGTGAGTCCGGTCGAGGAACCGGAAAGCTGCATGCAGAAACGGAGGCAGGCTTCGGCAAGGTTGCTCATTTCCTCCTGGAGCTCCTCCAGGGAGACCAGGCCGAGCACATCCTTGAGCACCAGGCGAACCAACTCCGCTCTCCGGTAGACCCTCACCCAGGTCTCAGGATCAAGATTTTCGTCATTTTGCGCCAAGCCTTTTTCGAAGTCGGCAACGGTGTGCCGAGCGCTCAGGTCCCGGCCGCGAGCGACCTCCTCGATGAGCTGAGGCCGTCGAATAACGATCTCGGAAAAGAAGGCGCTCGCGTCGAATAACCGGACCAGGAGTTCGAGCAGTCGCGGGTTCGCCAGGAGGGTTTCAAACAAGGCGCCACGAATGCCGTAGGCGTCGACGAAACGCACGAACCGGGTCAATGCCGCGTCCGGGTCGGCCATGTCGGCGAGCCAGCTCAGCAATTCCGGCTCAAGTTTTCGGTAGAGCCGTTTGTTGCGCGGCGACACATGTACGCCGGCCGGGCCGCTCGCCAGAGCGTCGAGCGCCCGGCGCGCCGCTTCCGGCGCCCGGAAAAAGCCGGTGCCGGCCGGGGTGGCCGGGGTCGCCGAACGTCCCTGCAAAAGGTGTTCGAAGGTGTTGCGAACCGCCTGGGTATGTTTCGCAAGGGTTTCGAGAAAGCGGTCCCGCGAGTCGAAGCCTAGCGACCTGCCGATCAGCGCCTGGGTTTGCGGGTCGGCGGGCAGAGTATGCGTCTGCTGTTCGCGTACCATCTGCAGCCGGTGTTCCAAAGTTCGCAAAAATACGTAGGCCTCCTCCAGAGAACGCACGGCCGCCACCGGCAGCAACTGCAGCCGTTCAAGGGCAATCAGCGTTTTCAGGGTGTTCCGGCCTTGCAGAAAGGCGTGCCGTGCCCCATGCAACAGTTGCAAGGCCTGCACCGTAAACTCGATTTCCCGGATTCCGCCAAAGCCGAGCTTGACGTTCCGGTGCAACTCCTCGCTGCCTACCAAATCCCGCTCGATCCGCAGCTTCAGATCCGCAACTTCATCCAGCAATTCGACCGACACGATCTTCGGGAAGATAAACGGCTGGAGCCGCTGATTGAACTCGTAGAGCAATTCTCCGTCGCCGCAGATACCGCGAGCCTTGATCAGCGCCAGCCGCTCCCAGGTTTCCCCGTACCCGGAATAATAATGTTCCATGCTGACCAACGACCGCACGAGAGGACCGGCCGCTCCCTCAGGACGAAGACGAAGGTCGATACGGAACAAAGGATTTTCCCTGGTACTGAAAGTATCGACGACCCTTTGCGCGATCCGGGTGTAATATTCGTGGTAACTGAAATTCGGGTTCAGCGCGCCGTCCTCACCGTAGAAGAAGATCACGTCGATATCGGAACTGTAATTAAGTTCCTCGCCCCCGAATTTCCCCATGGCGAGCACCCCGATGCCGGTTTTTGGGGTACCCCAGCGGCGCGCGGCCGTGGCCAGCACGCCCGCCAACACCGTGCCGACGCAACGCTCGGCGACGGCGGTGAGGTCGGCGGTGGTCTCGACGAGGTCAGCCTGGCCGGAAAAGTCTCGGAACGCGATACGCAACATCTCGTCCGACTTCCACCGTCGAAGCCGGGAAAAGTTCTGGTCATCGGTCAGTTTCGCGTCGGCCGCGGCGTCGCGCAGGCGCCGTTTTGAGGAAGTTACGTCGGCACTTAACAACCAGCGCAACAGGTCGGGATGCCGCTGAATTTTTTCCAGCGAGCCCGGTGAGTACGCCAGGAAGTTGATCAGGGTGATCTTGCGTTCCGCAAACTGCTCGAGCAACTCCGGCAGCCGCGGTTCGATCTCGCTCAGAACGGCCAGCACCCGATCCGCGCCATCCGGATCGATCAGGTGGCTGGCGAACTGCGCTCGCAGCGAAGTGAGGGCGGTCCGGTCCTCCATGCAGGTCACTCAGTTAATTACCTATTTACCAAATAGTTTTTGTCTGGCGCGCCGGAGGATGGCTTGCTCGGCGCGGGTAAGGCTCTTGAGGCCTTCGCGCCTGATTTTCTCCAGCACCGGATCAACCTGTTCGCGGATGAACTGGTCACAACTCATCCGTTCAAGCCGGAGGTCGCGGTTGCGACGCTCGCGCCAGCGCCGTTCCAGGCGCCACGGACTGCCGAAACCCAGGTACCGGACGTAGACCCACCCGGTGAGGGCGCCGGCGAGGCTGGCCGGCGCAGAGGTGTGGGTTGCACCGGTGTGCTCGCGCCAGCAGAGGATCGCCAGCAGGAGGACCAAAGCCCACCCGACATACTTGTAGGGCACCTGCAGCCGGGTCCGGACCGGGAAACACAAGGGCCATTCCGGCAACGTCGTGGTGCACGCGAGCACGAGGGCACAGATGGCCGGTTGGGCCCCGAGCAGAAGCTGCGCTGGAGAGACGATAACGTGGGCGATGGCGCCCGAGGTGCTCGCCGCGATACCCAATCCGAAGACGTGCCGGGCGCCTAAGATCCCTTCCAGTTCGCGTCCGGCCAGCATGAGCCCTACGACGACCAGCAGAAGCGGCCAAGGGTTGTGCAAATCGTGCAGGAGCGGATAGGTAAACGGCTGCCAAAGCATGCCGTTTAACAAGCCCCACCGGCTCGCTCCAAGCAGGTATTCCGGACAATTCACGCCTGCAGCCGATAACAGCAGTTCGGCGGAATACACGGCCACAAGCAGCAATGCGGTGCAGGTGGCAACCGTCGGGTGCCCGCGTCGCCAGGGTGCGGCCAAGAACTGAATTTGCGTCCACTTCATACTTTGATGCTCCCTCCCCAAAGTTCCCGCACGTCAACATCTAAGTACGCGGCCAAACGGTCAACAAGACGTCTGCTAAATACACAACGCGGAACGGGCGGCGAACGCCGGCGTCAGGTCTCGGACGAGCCGGCTTTCAGCGACTGACCGGGCCTGGATGACGGTTCGGGACCAGCACCCGCAAACGTCTGGCCGCCAATTCAAACCGGACCGGTGTGCGGAGTGAAACCTCGCCATCAACCTCAACGGGAGTATCCTGGTCACTGACAACCGAGAGAGCCGGCACCTGCAAGTACTCGACGCCGGGCATCTGCTCGGGCTTACCCGCCAGAATGCCTTGGAGATAGCGGAAGATGTCCAGGTAGCCCTGGTTTCGAAACACTAACAGGTCGAGCTGGCCATCATCATTTTGCGCCTGGGTAAAGACGGAGAAGGGGCCGCCGTAATGGCGGCCGTTGCCGATCAGTGCGAACGAGGCCTCGAACCGCCGGTCGCCCGTACACACGATCTGAAGCCGCGGCGGCGGGGTGCTGATGACCTGCAACGCCGCGAGCACGTAACTCAACGGACCGATGGTACGGCGCATCGTGACGTCGGTGGCTTCGACCGCCCGCGCATCCAGGCCGACGCCGGCCAACTGCACGAAGAACTGGTCATTGGCGCGCGCCAGATCGATCTCGGCCACATGGCCGTCTTCGATCACCTTCCAGCATTTCCGGATCTGTTCCAAGGGTAACCCAAGCTCGTACGCAAACACATTCATGGTTCCGACCGGCAAAATCCCGAGGGTGACGGGGTGACCGGCGATGCCGTTGACGACTTCGTTGATGGTGCCGTCACCGCCGGCCGCAACAATCACCTCGTAGCCGTCGTGAACCGCTTGTTCGGCCAACCGGATACCTTGCCCCGGGCCGTTGGTCGGCCACAGGGTCGCCCCGCGTACGATTGACCTCAGCGTGTTTTCGACCGAACGCGCCTTCTCACCCTTGGCGGCAGGGTTGAAAATCACGATAACCTTCTGCTTGTTCATTTCCCCGGCATCCTCTTAATTTCAGCTCTTGCCCGCTCGATACGTAAAGCCCGTCCTTCGTCTGTTATCGCTGGTGCTGGCCACCGTTGCCGTACTCTTCGCGCTCGGGTTACTGGCGATCAATCTCTACCTGCAATCGCCCGGTACCCGGCAGAAGATCTGCAACGCGCTCAGCCGGAATGCCGGCTTACCGGTTAGCGTGTTTCGCATTTCGTACGGCCTGTGGTCCGGGCTGGTTCTGGATGAGGTTACCGTCCGCGAACCGGCCGGGTCGGCCTCAATATTTCGGGCCAGCAGCATCAAAGCGCGGTTCAATTACCTGAAGCTTTTGCAACGCAAGCCGGTGATCAAACAACTGATCCTCCAGGACGTCGACGCCTCGGTACCTCTGGCGATGCTGACCGCCGCAGAAGGGCATACGACCGACTTACCGCCACCGAGGCCATCTCCCGCCCGCGCCGGGCCATCAGCACCGCCTTCCGCCGCGGCTCCGCCTGGCGCCGCAACCGCTGCGCCGCCGGTTGCGACCGGTGCGGCACCACGGAACAGGTTCCCGGTTGCGTCTTCGGTTCGGGTCCAACGCGTTAAACTTACCCGGGGCACCATCCACCTGCTTTCACGCGACGGCACGGTCGCCGGCACCGTCCGGGACCTGGAGATTTTTGCGCGCCTGCAGAGAGGGGGGTATTCGGGACGCATGCTGGCCGCCAGCGCCTCCTTGATTAATAATACCCTGGTCTGCGCGGAACTGGCCTCACCGCTGGTGGCGTCGGCTGAGCGGATCGAGCTCCCAGCGCTGCAGGCCAAGCTCTGGGGCGGACTGCTTAACGCAAGTTTTCAGGTAGTGGTGAATTCGCCTCCATACCGCTACGACCTGAGGTTGGATGTGTCCGACGCGAAAGTGAGCGACATTGCCACGCACGCGGGCGGGGCACTCGATCAGGTGCACGGGGTGCTTCAAGCGAAGCTGGATCTGCACGGCGCGGCCGGCGATGCCGCGTTCAACTCGGGCGAAGGCCAGATGGAAGTCGAGGCCGGCTACTTTGATCAGTACCCCCTGCTTCAGGAAATCGGACGCTGGACTCAGATCGATGAGTTGCAGCGCCTCCAATTCAAGGAGGCCCGTTCGCATTTCCGGGTTGCCGGCGCCAATTTGTATATCGATGAGATCAGGCTCCTATCCAGGAATTGCGACGTGTGGCTTTGGGGCCAGATTGATGGCGCGCAGAAACTGGACCTCAACGGCCGGTTGACCATCAACCAATTCCTGAGCCAGAAAATTCCCAACGAACTCGAGGAAAATTTCGTCACCAACCCGGACACCCGTACCCGTTTTCTGGACTTCCGCGTAACCGGGACACTAACTCACCCGCAGACCGACCTCCTGGACCGGATGATCGGGGACAAGCGCAAACTGTTCCGGAAACTCTTGCACGGGGACCGGCATGACCGGTAACGGGCAGTGGGCAGCGGGTGCCGGAGGAGTAAGACGGGCATGGCGGACCACCGTGCGAAGAGAGTAACTCCCGCCTTGACCTCGGCCGTCCGCCCTCAGGATTGCACCCGTTACCCGTTACCCCTTGTGCGGGCCGGGCATCCAGCCCATAGTGGGCGCACCGGTGCCGATGAGAGTGATCGCTGGCAGCGCAGGCGGGATTCGCCTCCAGTCGCCATCCCACAATTTCCGACCGACCATGGATCGGGTGCGCGAGGCCGTGTTCTCTTCACTGGGCGACCGGGTCATCGGTGCGGTGGTGCTTGACCTTTTTGCCGGCAGCGGCGCTTTCGCCATTGAGGCATTGAGCCGGGGTGCGCGCAGCGCGGATATGGTGGATTCTCACCGGCAGGCGGTTAACGCGATCCGGAACAATCTGGCGCGCGCCGGGGTAAGCGGCAAGATTCACCGAACCGACGTTTTTAAATTCCTCGCTCAGGCTTCGGGCCCGTACGACTTGATTTTTGCGGACCCGCCCTACGTCAAAGCGCCGGAGGCGCCGGACATGGTGCAGGCGCTGTTGCGGGATGCCCACCTGCCCGACCTGCTTGGATCCGAGGGTCTCCTGGTGCTTGAACGCAATGCCGAGGCGCCGCCGCTCAACCCCGGCGGATGGCACATTCTGCGGCACAAACGTTACGGCGGGACGGACATCATCTACGCCGCGCATTCGCCATAACCCAGGGCGTATGAGGCATTTCTTTCTGATCCTCTACAATCTCCTTCTGCCGGTCGTGCTACTGGTCAGTTTTCCCGGTTATTTCCGCCGGATGCGGAAGCGCGGCGGCTATCGGAAAAATTTCGGACAGCGCTTCGGTTTTTTTTCGTCTGAGCTGCGGCACGCATTGGGAGGCGGGGGCTGGTCATGGATCCGCGCCGTCAGCGTAGGTGAAATGGTCCAGGCTTTAAGCCTGGCGGAGGAACTTAAACGGCAGGATGGAACCTTTCGCGCGGTCATCTCCACGACCACGTCTACTGGCTACGCACTCGGCCAGCGGCGGTCCCAGCCGGCCTGGTTGCAGGTCATCTATAGCCCGGTCGATTTTTATCCGGTCGTCGCGCGGGTCTGGCGTCGGCTGCAGCCGCGTGAAGTGATTCTCGTGGACTCGGACCTGTGGCCCAGTTTTCTGGCCTGCGCCCGGGCGAACGGCGTTCCGGTCCATCTGGCCAATGCGCGGCTCTCGCCTCGCTCCCGGAAGCGGTACGAAACGTTACGGCGGATTGCCGAACCCTTGCTCTGGCGCCAGGTCACCCGCGTCTACGCCCAGCACCCGAACGAGCTTGAACAATGGTTGGCGGTCGGCCTGAACCGGCCGCGGGTGGTCACAACGGGAAGTCTCAAATACGACGCGAATCCGGCCGTTGCGCCCGGGGAACAGTTTGCTTTTCGTGATTGGCTCCGGCAACACGGGTGTGAGCCCAAGGCGCACCGGTTCCTGCTTGGCGGAAGTCTGCACCCCGGCGAGGAGGAAATGCTGCTGAAGGCGTTTCTTCAGCTGCGGACGCGTTTCCCGGACCTGTTCCTTATCCTGGTGCCCCGCCACGTCGAGCGAACCCCGGAAATCGTGGAATTGCTGAAGGCGTCTGCGGTCCCCTGGACCCTCCGAACCCAGCCGGAGTTTACATCCGGCACGGCGATTCTGGTGGTGGACTCAACCGGTGAGCTTCGCGGCTGGTACCAGACGGCGGACGTCGTGGTGATCGGGAAAAGCTTTCAGGGAATCGGCGGCCAAAACCCCGTGGAACCAATTCAAGCCGCCCGGCCGGTGATTTCCGGACCGCACATGGAGAATTTCGCAACTTTGATGAAAGAACTGGTGGCGGCCGGTGGCGTCCGCCAGCTTGCCGGCCCGGAGGCGTTACCGGCTGCCGTTGCCGATCTGCTGGACCATCCGGAACAGGCCGCGACCATGGTTGAGCGTGCCGGCTCCGTCCTGGCTTTTCACCATGGGGCAACGGCCCGCATTGCGGCATCCATCCTGGCGGCACGACGAGAAAGGTCGCCGCATTCCTGAGTGGAGGAACCGAAATTTCTCCTTGCACCGCGCCGGTTCGATGCCAATATTTGCGCTCCCAAAACGCAAGACCCTATCGTCCAGTGGTCCAGGACACTCCCCTTTCACGGGAGTAACACGGGTTCGAATCCCGTTAGGGTCGCAATTTTTGACCTTCTTAATCCGAAGGGCTTAGGACGCGAAGCTTGCCTGATTTGGCCGGGTTGTACTCTGGGTCGTACTGGGCACGGGATGTTTATCTCCATCTCCTGGCCCACGGATGGGAGGCAACCTTGGCCATGTACAAGTCGAAGCCCGTGCCCGCCCGGAATTGTTTGCTGATAAGGCGGGTGCTGAACGGCCGGTCGTGGATACAAGGCCAAGGGTCCCGGGGCGGCGCCAAGTGGGCCTTTGGAAAGCTTGTTAGGGTGATACGCTACGGGTGGCCGGCGAGATGTGAGGAGCCAGGTTAAGTCCACGGTGTTGATCGTGCTCCCACCGACAGGCACCGTTTTTATTGTCAGGTTCGAGAAAACATGCCACACTCGATTCTCAACGATGAGAAGAGCGTGTCCCGGTGCCTACGTCTATCCGTCACGCGGCTACGATCGCGTTTAACTTTGAGGAGCTCTTCGCCTTGGATGATGAAGCCCTGCTGGAACGCTTCGAGCTGGTTCGGCGGGTGAACCCGATGCTTGTCCCGCGCGATTTCCAGTCCGATGCGTGCCGGATCACGCGGGCGCCCAAGACGATCACCCTCCGCTTTTACCGGCGAGTCGGAGCGGATGAGTACGGGGCGGAGGTCTTTCGGTTCAGCTTCCGGCGCCCTGCAGGCTTGGAAAGTTGAAGGGATGCGACAATCGGGGCCGGGCGCCGTTTGGGGCGCCCTCCCTGCCTGAGAGGTGCCAGAGCGAGAGCCGGCAGCCCTCCTCCTGCTTGCAGTCAGGACCGCCCGCCAAAGAGGACGACGAATCAGGCACGGCTGATGCCTTTGCCGCCACCTCCTGGCCATCGCCAGCTAGACGGCGGACAAAGGAAGAGAGTTCTTCGGTCAGTTTCCGGACTTTACACGGCTTTCTGGCCAATGAAACCTTCACGGGCTTTTGCGCGCCAGAGCCGTCGCGAAGAGAAGGCAAGCATGGCCGCCACGATCGGAATCAGCACCAGCCCGGCATTGGCTTCGGGCACCGCCGGCGGTACGCCGCAGCGGTTGGGAAGGGTGGCTGGTCCGGTCTGGACGACCACGGCTGGGTGCTTTGCGGCGGTGGAAGACGATCCCGCGGTTGCGGACGAAAAATAGTATGCGGTCGCGGCAGTGCCGGAAACGACCGTTACGACGATTATCAGCCAGACTTTCGAGATTAGCTGAGTCAGAAGTGCGATTAAGGACTGCATGTTGCAATCCTGGCAGGGTGCACAGATTTTGGGTAGCAATCCATTTAGTAAAACTTACGTTTGTTATACTATTTCTAATCGACCCGTGATACGCCGAACGCCGGGTCCGGAACCGCGGCGCTTCGTCGCTTCAGTGACGTGTCCAATACGGGGCTAAAAGGCTCTAGTTCACTGAAAGCGGCTTTCCGGATGGGCGCCACGGGCGGCCCGGGCCTGCTGCGTCGTCTGTACCGCCACGCAGCCCACACGACGCAAAGATCCGGTATCGCGACTTAAACTTCCGGCTATTTCTAAAATCCATATAATTTTTCGAAAATAAAGGAACCTTCGTTCGTGGAC